>CAXDQP010000354.1:0-2219 GCA_963991335.1 uncultured Flavobacteriales bacterium | reverse complement strand
CCTTACATTGCGACAATCGCTTAAGCCAAAACCATGCTCATTCACTGCCGCCAGCGGAGGGTCGCTCGGTTGCTTTTTGCAATCGCGTCATGCTGTTTTTTTTCTGCCTCCACGATTCATTCGCAAGTCGTTCAAAGCACCCAGGTTTCACCTGGAAGTGAGAATCATTATGCTGTGTCAGAACCTTCATCCTGGGGCGGAGAATTGTTGGTGACGGGAACGTACGAGCATCCGACAGAAGGCATGAATGCGCGATTCAAGCGAATTAAACCAAATGGACAAATCGTTTGGGACGTCTTTATGTCAGCGGATGACATGCCCAATCGGGCCATGCACGCCATCCCATCTTCTTGGGATGCAACCGCATCAGCAACCGTTTTCGGATTCATGGAAGAAGGAAGCCCGGAGGCGTTGATCTATGGATTGGATGACTCAGGGGGCGTGACAAATCCCATGAAACTGGTCAATCTGTTTGCTTCAAATCTGGAAGGAACCACATTTTTGCATGGCATTGAAACCTCAGACGGCGGATGGTTGGCAGTAGGGGAGTTCAAAGAAGGAGCAACGCAGTCAGGATTGGTGGTGAAGATTTCAGGTTCAGGTGCTTTGCAATGGACCCTGCATTTGGATTCATTTACAAACAATCCGCTTGACGATTTTGATGCATTGAACCACGTGATTGAAGTGCCAGAATTTGGTTTTTTAATCGGAGGATCTGGCAACTATCTCGATCCTACTATGCAAATAAGGCAGGGAGCGCTGATTTCCTTGATCGGTTACTCCGGTAATATGGAATGGGGTGAGACGTATGTACATTCTGATTTCGCTGGTTATGAATCGGTCGGAGTTAGGACGGTCTCCAATCTCAATGGCAAATACTTTCAAATAATCAATGGACGAGGGGACTTTTCATTCGTGAAAAATGGATTTTCCATTCACGAGATTGATCTGGTCAATGGCGGCATCGTCCCGGGTGCAGATCGAAATTTGCACATCCAAGAGCACCCAATGAAAGCGATGTCTGTTCACGCGCATCCAAATCATCCTGAAAACCTGATTGTGGCGGGATTTTTGGAAACGGATGTGACGGATTTGACGGGCAATCCGAATGATCTTGCGGCCTACGGAATTCTACCTGGCGACCGACCGCCTTTTCTCATGGAAATCAATCCGTACATCGCGGAACCTGGCGTAAGTTGCATGGAGTGGCACCACTTCTATGATGTCCCTTCTACCATGTTTGGATTGACCATGCCAACGGACCGTTACAATGTGTTCAGTAACGGGGGTGATCAACCGCAAATTTTTCACCCGGAAATGCTCTTGAATAATGAAGATGAGGAATATAAATTGATTGGATACCGTGACCGGTATATGGTACCCGATGAATTTGATCTGGAGTTCATCCGAACGGATTCACTCGGATTCACCGAATGCGAAACGTACCAAGCCAACATCATTGAATTGGAACGAAACATCGACATTCAAAGTCAACTGACCGCGAGCTTCAAGGATTATGAGTTGGTTTCATTTGTGCCTGACTTGTATGATCCAGCTGTTGAGATTCTCCCATGTGATGTCTGCTTTCCTGAGGTTGTGGTTGAAGTATTGGAGGTCACCTGCGATAGCATTTTATTGGAAGTGGAGCCCCTCAATCTCGACGCAAATGCAACTTGCTTTGACATCGTTTGGAGCGATGGCGTCACGTCTTCAGGTTCTGGGGACATGACCATTGCCAGAGCCTGGCCGGGAGGTGCCTCCGCACTAACCTTCACCCTGACTCCATATTGTTGCGATTTAATCACGGTAACGGGCATGCCTCATTTCATTGAGTTTGAATTGCCCGAAGGCTGTGATTGTCCGTCGTGCTCGCCGTGGATGAGAGCGTGCCAAACAGATTTTGACGATCCGATTGTTTCCTATCCCAGTTCTGGGCCGTCGTTTGACTTGAGCATCATGTCGATTTTTGATTGTGCTTCGGGATGTACTTCAGCCCCTTATGCCCTTCAAGCGAACCTCATTAATTTCTTGGTCCCCTTTGGTTCAGGGTGTTTGGACGACGTCTCGGGTGTATGGTTGCTTGATGACACTGAGATAGCAAGCTTTCCTTGTGGAGGATATGCACCGATGGAAACGGAAGTAGAGGCCGAGGGAGCTATGACTTGTCGGTGGTATTGACCAATTGCAGTGACCCGTCTTGTTCCAATACCATTTCCAAG
>CAXDQP010000353.1:0-2243 GCA_963991335.1 uncultured Flavobacteriales bacterium | reverse complement strand
TGAAAGAACCAGGCGGACGATTGTAAATTTTTCTGCTGGAGCCGCTGGACCAGTCAATGGAACAATCCCTCGGGTCAATGAAGCCCGTTCGCTGGCGTTGCATGGTCAAAGGAGGGAAAAAGTGGAAATCTGGAACGGCCAGTATCAAAGTAGAAGACGCCGCGGGTTTGTGGGAAGTGAATGCGCATCGGATCGGCATGGAGGAGGGCATTCGACATGTTGAATTGGAGTGGAAATTCAAATCTTCCTCAACGGGACAGCCGACCGAAGTCATGTTTTCGATGCTCCTTGAATCTTTGGGCCGCACGCCATTGCCTCCGTACATGCGCCGATCCGATGAGCCCGATGATGCTGCGGATTACCAGACGGTTTACGCGGAAGTTCCAGGTTCGGTCGCCGCTCCAACGGCAGGATTGCATTACGACGCAGGCTTGTTGTCGGCGTTGAGTGCGGAGAATTCGTTGCATGCCGTGACATTGCACGTGGGAGCAGGGACGTTCAAGCCATTGGGGGAAGGTGAGGTCAAGGAGCACGTGATGCACGCTGAGAAGTGCACGGTTTCTTATGACAGTATCAAAGCGCTCGCGCAATCCAATCAGAATCGGATTGCCACAGGTACGACGACCCTGCGTACGTTGGAAAGTCTCTATTGGTTGGCACTGAAATGGCGGAAGGATGGCCTGCAACCGTCAGCATTGGGCCAGTGGGAATGGTGCAATGAGTTATGCGATACAGAGGAGGAGTTGGAGTGGTCCATGGAAACGGCGATGCAATGGCTGATTCAATAGTTGGATGGAAGGGATTGGGAATTTGAAACGGCAATCATGATGGCGCCGCCGTACCGGGTTCGATCGGTTCAGGCGTTGATCACCAATTTTCACATGCCTCAGAGCACATTGCTTTGCCTTGTCGCATGCGCGATTGGCGAAGATTGGCGCAGGATATATGAAAAAGCCAAGCAAGAAAATTTTAGATTTTTAAGCTACGGCGACGGGAGCTTGCTCCAGGTTTCTCCCTTTTTCGAATAACAAAAAAAGGCCTCCAAATTGGAGGCCTTTTTTCAAGTGCGCAAGGCGTCAATTAGTTTCGGTTGTCCGTCAGCTCAGCAGCATCCAACATGGCGTTGGAAATGCGCTGCGTCACCGCCCCACGTGCTCGTGCGAGCAAGTTCGTTTGCTCAGACAAGAAGTCGCTTTTTTCCGCCGCTTCGGTGGATGAAGTTGGAGCAATTACCCAAACACCATTCTCTCCGACAATTGGCATGGAAACCTCCCCATTGGCAATGGCAAAAGCGCGTCCAACCACTTCGGGTTCGGGTTTTGCTCCAGCCGCGGAAACAGTCGGGAATTTCAAGGCAATGTTCGATGCAGCTTTTACAGATGATCCGATCGCTGCGGCGATTTCATCCAAGGAGCCTTCGCTCATTTTAGAGGCGTATAACTTGCCCTTGGCTTCCTTAACGGCTGCCGTTCGCATTTCTTGCTCAACCGCAGCAAATTCAGGTTCGCCTTGCGCTGTAATCATGTCCAGGTGGGCAACGACATAGTTTTTGTCGATGAGGATGGGATTGGAAACTTCCCCTTCTTCGGCGTTGTAGGCCCATGAAACCAGTTCAGCTGCATTGCGCAAACCTGAAATCGATGTAGCTTTTCGAAGCACCTTTTCCGCTGTGCTCGTCGCATAACCCGCCTCGCTTGAAGCGGTCATGAATGCCTCGCGTGAATTGGAAGCAATGGCAAATTCGCTCGCGGCACTGTAGGAGTTGCGGGCAGTCTCGGCAGAAGGAACAATGACACGTTCAATCATGGCCACACGAACGCGCTCAATGGCATCGGTGTGCTCCATTACTTCAATGAGGTGCACGCCGAATTGGGTTCGGACAGCACGGATTGATCCGGGCTTATTTTCGAAGCAGAAGTCTTCAAATGGCTTCACCATGCGTCCCCGAGTGAAGAAGTCATAAAAACCTCCATTCGTCTTGGAGCCCGGGTCTTCTGAGAAGCGCTCCGCCAAATCTTCAAAGGACGCTCCACGGCGCAAGGCACGTTTCAAGCTGTCTGCTCGTGCAACGAGGCCGTCCATTTCTGCGGCATCCTGCGGGTTGTCCGCTTTGAGCAAGATGTGGCGGCAAGAAGCGCTGTCGGGCTCAGAAAAGAATTCCATAACCCGGGCCAGTTTGTACGATTGCTTTTTCAAGTATGGCCCCACAAAATCACCGGGGTTTGCATTGAAGAGGGTAGACT
>CAXDQP010000352.1:0-2247 GCA_963991335.1 uncultured Flavobacteriales bacterium | reverse complement strand
GTAACGGATGAAGGTATTCCAGATATTCGATCATCCTGTATGGCTCCCTGGTTTAAAATCTACGGATTTGTCTGTGAAATATCGAGCGTTCCAAGCCATGATGGATGCATGGCAAAAACAGATCTATTCTCATTTGCTTCATCTTTTGGGAAACCACGATGATGCCGATGATGCCACGCAGGAGACGTTCATTCAATTGCTAAAGTCAATAGAGACATTCGAAGAGAGATCCAAATTCTCAACTTGGCTGTACACCATTGCACATCGAAAAGGCATTGAGAGTTTACGCAAACGATCCAGGATCCAACGACGATTCACACGCAGCGAAAGGAAGCTACCCATTGATTGCGCTGCAGCTGCTGCCGACCATTTGAGCGAAATGGAAATACGAAGGCTTCTTCAAGAAGCTGTGAAGCAATTACCAACGCGACAGCGCGAGGTCTTTCTGTTGCGCCATTTTGAAAGCCTTCAGTTTGGACAAATTGCTTCGATTACCGGTGTTTCAATTGGTGCCATCAAGGCCAGTTATCACCATGCACGGAAAAAAGTCGAAAAAATTCTAAAGAAATTTGATTTCATAATGGATTAAACCCATGGACAACGAGAAACCTCTTAATAGCAACATGGTCAAACAAAACCTTAATCTCAAGGATTCAAAGGGGGCATTGCCCACCGACGGTTTTTTCGTACATCAACGCGAACAAATCTGGAATGCAGCCCTGAGCGAAACGCCCTCGTCCATCCGAGTGAATGGCATTCATAACCCTTGGGTGCGCTATGCGGCAGCGTTTATCACCTTGCTCATCGGCTCCATTGCTTTCTTCGTAACTACCACAGACGAAGCGACATGCGCTACTTTCTATTGCCTGTGGGAGAAGACGAACAAGAACGATATCTACTTAACCGACTCCGAATTGAACCAGTGGCTCAATGACGATCAACTGTTCTTTGAATTAACTGAATCTTTCTAACTATTCCACCTTAAAAGCTACCTCGAAATGAATCACACCATCATACTCAGCCTATTGTTGGTCACAACGATTACCGGAAATGCACAATCGCCGGAACCAGATGGGCGTCCATCCGATCGACAAAAATTCCGTCACAGTGTTGAGCGGCAAGAAGGCTTGCGCTCACTCAAGGTTGCCTTTTATGCGGACCAACTTGAATTAAGTGCTGAGGAAAGCCGACTATTTTGGCCTGCTCAAGAAGCGGCCGAAGACAAAATCAAAGCACAATGGACCGCAATTCGCTCTGCTGAAGAATCACTGGAAGGTGCTAATTCCGATGCAGAACGCATTGAATTGCTTGCGAAAACAAATGCGCTGCAACATGACCTCATTGATTTGAAGGGCAACATTACAAATGAATTGGCTCAAATCATCGGCTATCAAAAAGCCCTGAAATTGACGCAGATTCAACGAGAGTTCCGAAAAATCATTTTGGACTTAAAAACGGAAGGGCGAAAAAAAACGCCTAATCGACACAAGATCAGTGAGTCGCAATGGAATCCGGGAAACCAACAATAACGGCCAGCGTTAATGAGCCTTTAGAACCAAACATACGCCATTGATGCAGTAGCGATTGCCCGTTTCCGTTGGCCCATCTGGAAAAAGGTGCCCAAGGTGCCCATCGCATGAGCTGCAACGAACCTCGACCCTAACCATGCCGTGGGTTCTGTCGAGACGCTCTTCTAGGAATGAAGCCTTCGCAGGACGATCAAAACTTGGCCAGCCGCACCCCGCGTCAAATTGAGCGTCACTGTCGAAAAGCGCCGCATTGCAGCCTTTGCAAAAAAATGTACCTTTCTGCCCCACTTGGTGGTACTCGGAACTAAAAGGCCGCTCGGTTCCGTTTTCCCGCAAAACTCGAAATGATTCGGGACTCAATTGCTCCTTCCACTCCTCTTCAGAACGTAAAGCAGACTTCCCCGCATTATTTACCTCAGAATCTTCTGACATACTTTATGAACCGTGCTTTGGCTTGTTTCGGTTAAAAGGCTTTTTGCCGCGGTTTCCCCCACCACCATTGGATTTTCCGTCACCACCGCCACGAAAAGGTTTGCGCCCGCCTCGACCACCATGGCCACCTGACCTTCCACCATGCCGGCCTCCGCCTCCGCCTCGGCTCTTCGGGTTGTATTCAGGTCCTTTCCCTAGCCTCTCCGGGATGGCCAATATTGGAACATCCTATTCGAGTAGCTATTCAATTTTTCCGAATCGAAATTGATCGTCCGGATTGGTCACG
>CAXDQP010000351.1:0-2264 GCA_963991335.1 uncultured Flavobacteriales bacterium | reverse complement strand
GCCCATGAGACTCGCCCTATTTGACTTTCGCCAAACCGTAGATAACCGCCTCGATGTATAGAGTGGACTGACCGTAGCCATGGCTCTCATTCCGGAAGCCGTTGCCTTCGCCCTCATTGCGGGCCTTAGTCCTTTGACTGGTCTTTATGCTGCATTTGTGGTCGGTTTGGTGGCAAGTGTATTGGGAGGACGGCCGGGAATGATCAGTGGCGCCACAGGAGCCATCGCTGTGGTGATTGCTTCTTTGGCGGCCATCGAAGGTCCCGAATACATCTTTGCAACGGTGATTTTGGCGGGCATGCTTCAACTCGTTGCAGGCTTCCTGAAACTGGGAAAACTGATGCGACTGGTTCCGCAGCCCGTAATTTTCGGTTTTGTAAACGGCCTCGCCATCATCATCGGTGGAAGCCAACTCGATCAGTTCAAAGACGACGGCGGAGAATGGCTGACAGGGGGATCATTGGGAATCTTCGTGGGATTGACCTTGCTCTCCATGGCCATCATTGCTTTTCTGCCCAAGCTGACTAAAAAAGTACCCGCCGGATTGACCGCAATTGTAGTGGTGTTTGCGATTGTAGCCGGCTTGGGACTCGATACCAAAACGGTTGGTGACATGGCATCCATCGAAGGTGGTTTCCCTCCGTTTCACATTCCAATTGTGCCATTCACGTTGGAAACGCTGACCATTATTTTCCCCTACGCCGCAATCGTAGCTGGAGTTGGGTTGATTGAAAGCTTATTGACCTTGAACATCTTGGATGAAATCACAGGCACACGCGGCCGCGGAAATCGCGAGTGCGTCGCGCAAGGAGCCGCTAACATTCTGAGTGGTTTATTCAGTGGAATGGGAGGATGCGCCATGATTGGTCAAAGCCTCATCAATGTGAGCTCCGGAGCACGTGCCCGACTCAGTGGAATTGTAGCATCAGTCATGCTCCTCTTCTTCATTTTATTTGGCGCTCCGCTCATTGAAAAGCTACCCATGGCTGCTCTCACTGGGCTCATGATTATGGTGGCCATTGGAACGTTTGAGTGGGCCTCGTTGCGCACGTTTCGTCGCATGCCTACCTCTGATGTGTTCATCATGATCCTCGTGACCCTCATCACCGCATTCATGCACAACCTCGCCCTCGCCGTCTTCATCGGTGTGGTGGTGGCAGCCCTGGTTTTTGCCTGGGACAACGCCGCCCGCATTCGTGCGCGCAAACGCACCGACGAAAAGGGTTGGAAGCATTACGAGCTGTATGGCCCGCTGTTTTTTGGATCGACCACCGTCTTTGCTGAGAAATTCGACATCCAAGATGATCCGGAACATGTCGTTTTGGATTTCAAAGAAAGCCGTGTCGTCGATATGTCTGCCATCGAAGCCTTGAACAAATTGACCGCTCGTTATGCCGAAGTGGGCAAAACGGTCCACATTCGCTACCTGAGTGAAGATTGCCGCGCACTGATTGACAAGGCGGAGTCCATCATCGAAGTCAACCACTTTGACGATCCCACCTACAAGGTGGTTCGAAACCTCCAGTAATCAGCAGTTGGCGGTTTAACGTACGTGAGAGCCGTCGCAGTAAGGCGGGTTCTTCGTTTTCTTGCAACTGCAAAGGGCCACAGGCTTTTCTGAATCCACCTCGAAGACAACGGGCTGCTTGTCGCTTCCACGATGAGCTCCGTTGCACCAAGGCTGGTTGGTCGATTGGCCGCACGAGCACCACGCATAGGTGGTGCCCGGGGTCAATGTTTTCATCTCTGGGCCTTGTGCATTTGCGCCAGGTCCTTGGGATTGATCGACAGCCATGGCTCACTTGACATCAAGGTGAACGGTCATGACAAAAATGTCGCGAATCGCTTGATCTCCGAGGTTATCGAAAAAGGAATTTGATCCGTAGCGCACATCAAATTGACTGCGATCGATCTCGATGGTCGCTTCATAAGCGCTGCCTTTGCGAGTCACTTCAAATTCGAGCGGCTTGGTGATGCCTTTGATGGTGGTTTTGGCTTTGACTGTCGACTTGTTCTTTTTTTATGTTGATTCTTCATTGATGACAAGTGTTGCCATGGGGTGGGCCGCAACATCGAAGAAATCGGGTGACTTGAGGTGCCCCACTAATTTGGCAGCGTACTCTGGGCCCAAGTCCGTATTGGCCATGGATGTCATATCCAATGCCACTGAACCTGATTAGATTTGCTCAACCTCGATTACAAGGCTGACTTTATGGAAGGCGATTGTACCGTAGTGATCGCCTCCGATAATTTAGCCCGCTGCC
>CAXDQP010000350.1:0-2280 GCA_963991335.1 uncultured Flavobacteriales bacterium | reverse complement strand
AGTCCTCGTGGTGGGACAGCAGGGCAAAGTGTGTCGGCCAAATGAGTGGATGCATAGACTACTGTCGTATCGCCGGGCATGAAGTATGCACAGGTGGTTCGACCTAAGCCATTGGAAATTTGAGAGGGCGGTGTAGAGGATGGTGTAAACTCCTCATCCAGTGGCAAAACAAAGATTTGATCACAGCCCGTTCCCCAACTTGGGTTGTTGGCTTGAAACACCAACTGATCATTGCCAAACGACCAATACGCTTCGGCATTATCACCGCCAAACGTAAGCTGCCGCAAGGCAGTGAAATGATTTTCCCCATCCAAACGCAGTCCAGATTCCACCCCCTCAGGTTGCACTGAATCTTCGGATTTTTCGGATTCTCCACAACTTATAAGGGCAACCATTAAAATTAAGCTCCAACGTGCTTCTTTATTCATGCGTTCTGTCGAATTTTGCGTAAAAGTAAACTCGAATGAAAGCACTTCCTTTCCATTTTTGTTATGTTTTTGTTGTTTTCGCTGCAATTTCTACCGGATTCCTCTCATGCAATGGCAATGAAAGTCAAACAACGCATAGCGCGGAGCGAATCAACGCCCATGTTCAGGCGCTTGCTTCTGACGCTATGCAAGGCCGGGAGACGGGTGAAGAAGGAGAAGCATTAGCAAGTGCTTGGATAGATTCAGCGTTTGCTTCGCAGGGCTTAGTAGCAAAAGGAGAAGGCGGTGCGTATCAGAGTTTTGAATACAAACCGCACCCTCCAATGCAGATGCACGGCCATGGAGACACTGCATCATTAGGGATGGCATTGGTGCAAGCAATCACAGGAAAGAATGTGCTTTACGCGTTGCCACAAGAAAAGGAGCGTTGGGGAGTGATTGGCGCCCATTACGACCACTTAGGCTATGGTGATGAGAACTCCTTATTTCGCGGAGAACCTGAAATTCATAATGGTGCAGATGACAACGCATCGGGGGTGGCTGGCATGTTAGAACTCAGTGAGCGCTTTGCTCGGTCGCAACAAAGCAAATCCCTTTTGTTTGCTGCGTTTTCTGGCGAAGAAAAGGGGTTGTGGGGATCCAATCAATTCTGCAAGTCACCGGCGGTTCCGCTGGAATCCATCGATTACATGATCAATTTTGACATGATTGGTAGGCTTCGAGGTGACACGTTAGCGGTTTACGGCACCGGAACATCCCCCAAGTGGATGGAATTGTTAGAAGAGTGCAACGACGAAGGATTCATTTTCGTTCCGAGCGAGAGCGGTGTAGGGCCGAGTGATCACACGTCATTCTATTTGGAAGGTATTCCTGCATTGCATTTTTTCACCGGACAGCACCCCGATTACCATAAGCCTTCTGATACCGCAGAGAAGATCAATGTTGAAGGCATAGTTAGAATTGTGAATTTCGTGGAGCGGTTGATACAGAGACTCAATGAGCAAGATGATTGGCCGTTCACAGCCACGAAAGATCAAGATGAAGAGAGCACACCGAGATTCAAGGTTACCTTGGGTGTAATACCCGACTATTTATTTTCGGGAGTTGGCATGCGCATTGACGGAGTCTCTGAGGGGAGGCCTGCGGCATCGGCGGGATTGATTCGCGGGGATGTTGTGAAGCAAATCGATACGGTACTCGTTACAGACATGATGAGTTATATGACGGCATTGAGTTTATTTGAGGCCGGATCCGAATCAAATATCATCATCGAACGCGGTGGTGAAGAAATACAGAAGACCGTACTTTGGGATTGAAAGATTGATTAAAATGAGACTTCATCGCTCCTTTACAGGAGAGGAAAGTCCGGACAACGCAGGGCACCGCACTTCTCGAAAGGAAGGCATGTTTTACATGACAGATAGTGCTGCAGAAATTTAAACCGCCGATGGCTCCGTTTTATAACGGAACACAGGTAAGGATGAAAAGGTGGGGTAAGAGCCCACCAGCGACGAAGAGATTCGCCGGCTTTGGTAAACCTTGCGGGTTGCAAGATCGCATAGACTGGCGTGAAAAGGGTTGCTCGCCCAAGCCAGTGGGTTGATTGCACAGATAAATGATGAAGCGCCTCCATAGGTTAACAGAATCCGGCTTATCATTTAAATCATTTTTCTTTGAAACTTTATTACAACTACAAGTTTGTTTTTTTCAGTTTTTTTAAACTTTTATCTTTAAGTTTGAAGAAATTAAGTTTGAAGAAATTGTTATCAATGGAATTATCAAAACCGGAAACCGAATCTATTCTCAAATTCCTGTCTCTTATACACATCTGACGCTGCCGACGAGCGATCTA
>CAXDQP010000349.1:0-2296 GCA_963991335.1 uncultured Flavobacteriales bacterium | reverse complement strand
TCCTAAGAACCATTCGAGTACGATTACTAAATGGGATGACGTAGGGTAGATGGCAAAGTTGAACCCACTGTTCATCCAAGTGATCCGAGGGGTGGGCTCCGACGGTAAAAAGTATCGAAATCGATGAAGGGCTTGCGAGAGTTGCTCTTCATTTCGGGCCAAAGTTTCAGGGGAACCCGAGGTCGAATCAATGGCGGATTCGATGGGTGCCACGTCAGGATGAACGCTGAATTCCTTGATTTTTTGGATCGTCGCGGGGTCATTGGCTGCGCCAATTCGGAGGATGTCTTCCGAATAGAATGCCCCGAATGCTCCGACCGCGTTTGTCCAGTCGGCCTGCGCTTCCTTTTCGCTTTGGGGCAGCTCATTGATGATTTTGCGCACATCCAGCGCCGGCGTTGTAGGTTCCGCTTGCAACGAGGATTCTGGCACGGCCCAGCGTTCGTCGCTGCAGCTGCTTAAGAAAATGCACACGATCGCCATGGCGGCGGAAAAATAGCGCTGGCCTGAGCAAGCTAGTGAACAATGCACGGTGGGAATTGTCTGGCGATTGATTGGAATCATTGAAGCGTTGCCATTAGTTTTGAATCATTGCAAAGATGGAACAGTCAACTCGCTTTCGAAATTTCTTGAGGACCTTATTGGCAGCGTCTGGTTTGGCCATCCTATTTTTCAGTCCCAACGCCGCGCACAGTCAAGGCTATCATTTGGGACTGCAATTGGCACCCAATGTATCCATGGCACAGCCACGAGAGCTCTCCCATGCGGCCATTCAATCTGCGGCTCATTTTGGTTATGGTTTTGTGTTTGACGCCATGTTCACCGAAAAATATGCCATTGGCACGGGGGTGAATGTCTTTTACAACGGAGGCATTACCCGGCACTTGGCTTTTCAAGAGGACGAGAATGGCCGGTCCATTGAGGCCGTTCAGCTGGTTCAGCAGCAGCAGTATGTGGAAATTCCTTTGACCTTTAAGATGCGCACCAATGAGATTGGTTACACCACATATTTTGGTCAATTCGGAGCGGGTTTTGGATTGAATGTGCGTTCAGAAGGAAGTCAAAAAACCACGTCTTTTGCGACGCTCGATTCGCTGGGAAGTGTCATTGAATTGGTTTTCAGTCAGCCTGCACTTGAGGCAGCCGAGAGCGAACAAGTTTCCATGGCGGACCGCACTCGCTTGTTTCGCCCCAGCATGATCATTGGGTTAGGGGCTGAACGGAGATTGACGGGCTCCACGGCGTTGGTGCTTGCTGTGCGCTACAATGTGGGGCTTCGCAGCCAATACGAAGATTTTGGTGTTTTGCAATCCCAAGCAGCTGAGTCCCTCGTTTATGAATTTGATAGTACGACAGGGGAAGAATTGCCAGTGCCCATTCAAATGCAAGGAAAAACGGGACAGATTGAACTTTGCTTCGGTCTCATGTTTTAATTCCATATGCCGCATCTCCACTCTCCAATTCGCACCATTGACTACATCGAACAATGGTTGAAAGATTATCACGCCGAAGCAGGAACGACGGGGTGGGTCGTCGGTGTGAGCGGTGGCATTGATTCAGCCGTGACTTCTTCGCTTTGCGCGCGCACGGGATTGCCCACTTTGTTGGTGGAAATGCCCATCCACCAACATGCCGATCAGGTGGGCCGAGCCCAAGAGCATATTCGTTCGTTGCGAGCTCAATATGCGAATGTCACGGCCGAGACGGTTGATTTGACGAGAGTTTATGATGGTTTGGTTTCTGCGCTTCCCAATGATTCGGATCAGTCAAATGGTCTGGCGATGGCCAATTCGCGCGCCCGAATCCGGATGACTGCTTTGTATGCCCGTGCAGCGCAGCGAGGGGCATTGGTCGTTGGTACCGGCAACAAAGTAGAAGACTTCGGAGTGGGTTTTTATACGAAGTATGGCGATGGTGGAGTGGATTTGAGTCCAATCGCAGACCTCATGAAATCCGAGGTTTTTGCCCTTGGGAAGGCACTGGACGTGGTCGCGTCCATCCAAGAAGCCCCGCCCACGGATGGGTTGTGGGGGGATGACCGAACGGATGAAGATCAGCTTGGTGCCACCTATGCCGAATTGGAGTGGGCCATGCGCGAGGCGAATTCGTTGGGTCAAAATTGGTCTGCTCGTGAACACGAGGTAATGGCGATTTACCGGAAATTAAATCAGGCGAATCAGCACAAAATGCAGCCCATTCCGGTGTGTGTATTGCCAGTGGATTTCCGATCAACGGATTGACCTTACTCTTCTTCTTCTTTGGCATCGATGATAAGATGGGATGTGTGTTCGTCCGA
>CAXDQP010000348.1:0-2297 GCA_963991335.1 uncultured Flavobacteriales bacterium | reverse complement strand
GCCCACGACCATCTTGTCTATGCAGCACTTTCGCATCTTCTCACGAATTCTCCGGGACTTTCCGGTGACCGTCGATTATATCAATCGTTTCAAAACAGGCAAAGCCCTCACCGAAACCCTTAAAAAACTCGAAGCAGGCCAGGTAGATATCTTAATCGGGACCCATGCCATTGTTGGCAAGCGGGTCAAATTCAAGGATTTGGGGTTGATGATCATCGATGAAGAACAAAAGTTTGGAGTGGCCGTCAAGGACAAACTGAAAACATTGCGCGCGGACGTGGATGCTTTGACCCTCACTGCGACGCCCATTCCAAGGACGCTTCAATTCAGTTTGATGGGGGCCCGCGACCTCAGCACCATCGCCACGCCACCGCCCAATCGCCAGCCGGTTGAAACGCACTTGGCTTCTTTCAGTGAAGAAGTGATTCGAGACGCAATCGCCTATGAAATCAGCCGCGGAGGACAGGTGTATTTTGTCAATAACCGCGTCAAAAACATTCAAGAGGTCTCAGGCATGATCACCCGGCTTGTACCAGACGCTCGCGTGGGAATTGGGCACGTCCAAATGGACGGGAATGAACTGGAAGATGTATTGGCGCGTTTCATTGAGGGCGCCTTCGACGTGCTCGTTGCGACGACCATCATCGAATCGGGGATTGACATCAGCAACGCCAACACCATGATCATCAATGACGCTCATCAATTCGGGCTCAGCGATTTGCATCAATTGCGCGGACGTGTTGGGCGATCGAACAAAAAGGCTTTCTGCTATTTACTCGCTCCACCCATCAGCTTGTTGCCTGACGAGAGCCGCAAACGATTGCAAGCCATTGAGCAATTCAGCGACCTCGGAAGCGGCATACAAATCGCCATGCGCGACTTGGATATCCGCGGCGCAGGAGACTTGTTGGGAGGAGAGCAAAGCGGTTTCATCTCGGAACTTGGATTCGAGATGTACCAAAAGATCCTATCGGAAGCGGTGCAGGAGCTCAAAGAAGAATCGTTTGCAGAACTGTTCGAAGAAGAACGAAAAGCGGATCGTCGGTACGTTTCGGAAGCAGCGATTGAGACCGATTTCGCTCTGATGATTCCCGATCACTATGTCAACGACATTCCCGAGCGAATTTCCCTTTACCGCGAACTCGATGACCTGGACCACGAATCAGAATTGGCGGCCTTCAAGGAACGATTAGAAGACCGCTTCGGGCCCTTACCACAGGAAACCGAAGACTTAATCGATACGATTCGATTGCGATGGTTGGCTGAGTTCTTGGGCATGGAGAAGATCGTTCTGAAAGGCGGAAAACTCATCGCGGCATTCATTGCAAACGAGGACAGTGCCTTTTTCCAGGGCGCAACCTTTGCACGAATCCTGAATTACCTGAAAAATCACGCAAAGGACACCAAAATGTACCAGCGCAATGGCGCATTGCGCATGAGCATTGAAGGAATTCAATCGACGTTAGCCGCACTGCGCTTGCTCGAAGACATCGCGGGCTTGCGTGCGGAAGAAGCAGCCCCGAAGTATGAATCCCCCTTTACTTGATCGAGGTACATTTGAATTCGGCACTTAACTTGCATCATGACTGTTGAACCCGAAATGCCTGTGATGAACTTCAAAGAATTGGAGGATTTCATGGAAGGGCAGATACTCTTGATTGATAAGCCTCTGGAGTGGACCTCTTTCGATGTAGTGAATAAGGTTCGAGGGCACCTGCGGCATGCACTCAAAATCAAAAAAATCAAAGTGGGCCATGCAGGCACATTGGATCCCTTGGCGACCGGCGTGCTGGTGGTCTGCACCGGAAAAGCCACCAAGCGCATCGAAGCACTGCAAGCCCAAGACAAGTCGTACACCGCTACCATCCGACTCGGTGCCCATACGCCATGCCTGGATGCCGAATTGCCCGTCGAAAAATGGGTCGACGCAGCGCATTTGACCCCTGCCGCCATCGAAATAGCGGCCTCAAATCTTCGCGGCTCGGTCGAACAAATGCCCCCACGATACAGTGCCAAGAAGGTCAACGGCCAGAAGGCCTACGCCGTCGCACGCAAGGGAGGCGAAATCATGCTGAAACGCGCCAGCATTGAAATCAAGAAATTGAAGATCGAGGCGGTGCAACACCGCCTAATTGACCAAAACAACGTAGTTGACGTGGAAGTGGAAATCGACTGCACCAAAGGGACATACATCCGATCCATTGCCCGAGACCTTGGCGAAACATTGGGCGTCGGTGGCCACTTGATTGCGCCTGTCTCTTATACACATCTGACGCTGCCGACGAGCGATCTAGTGT
>CAXDQP010000347.1:0-2315 GCA_963991335.1 uncultured Flavobacteriales bacterium | reverse complement strand
CACGTCTGCTCATCCGTGGCGCGGTAATCCCGGAGCAGTTGGCGCTGACGGATTGTAAGCACAGTGGAATCCACATCCAACCAATTTGGCTGCGTCACCAAGTCTTGGGCTGCAGGCCAATGATTCGGGAGTTTTGCTTCGAAGACATTCCACGGAATTTCATCGAGCCAAAATCCGTCTCTTGGAGCTAAATGTCCTACTGAAATCGCAGGATGATCTTCCGGCAACCAATCTACACTGAACTGGCCTTCAAGGACTATGTTTTTTTCTTCCAACTGGGCAAACAACCCCAATGATGTGCACGTGAAAAGCACCGCTGTAATTGCTCGCTCAGCATGCAAAATTGCGATTGAACGAAGTAGTCTTTTTTGAAGGCTGAACATTGCAGTTCTCATCATTTCGGGGTCCGCTAAAAGGTTGTGTAAAGTTCACTCAAAAAATTTATGCAACGCAAAAGGGTAAACGTGCGTTAAACAAGCATAGTATCCGGTGACTGGGCATTCTACCATTCAACAAATCACGGACTGCATTTGTTTTTTTCTTATTCTTGTACATTCATAGGGCCCCCTCTACATGAAGCAACTCCTGACAATACCTGCAATCGCCATCTTTTTGGCACTTTTCTTTGTGACCCTGGGATCGGATGATGCCCAGGCCCAAGACCCCGAGTTTACCCAATCTTTCGCTATTCCGCTCTATTTGAATCCTGCTTTAGCAGGCACGGCGCGGCGCCCTCGAAAGACAATGAGCTACCGCAACCAGTGGCCCGCAATGAGCGGCTCATTTGTCACGACTTCAGCCGCATACGACCAGCACGTTGAGACACTCTCCGGCGGATTGGGTTTCATTGTCATGAATGATCAAGCCGGCCGAGGAACCTTGAGCACAACTACTGCCAGTGGCATTTACAGCTACCAGCAAGCAATCACACGAAAGTTGTCCATCAAAGCTGCCATGCAAGTGACATACATGCAGAAAGCATTGGATTGGGGCCGACTGAATTTTGGCGACATGATTGATCCGCGACGCGGATTCATCTACGAAACACAGGACAAGCCGCGAGGAGGCATGGTCCAAGCCGTCGATTTCAGCACCGGCTTTTTGGGCTTCACGGACAAATACTACTTAGGCGAGGCGGTTCACCACTTGAATGAACCCAACGAGGCATTGGTTGCTGGCACAAGCCGACTGCCCATGAAGTACACCGTGCACGCGGGAGCAACATTGCCATTGCAACGATCTGTCACTGGAGTAGAAAGCACCATCTCCCCCAACCTTTTCTACCGACGTCAAGGTGAGTCACAACAAATGAACATTGGACTCTACGTGAACAAAGGACCACTCGTGGGAGGAATTTGGTACCGTGGCATCATGTTTACGGAATACAAAGATGCATTCATCGTGACGCTCGGCATCAAAACTGACGTCGTCCAGTTCGGGTACAGCTATGATTTGACTGTTTCTCAACTAACACCTGCGACGGGTGGTGCGCACGAAATTAGTATGACGATTCAATTCGATTGCCGCGGAAAGCGATCCAAATTCAGGACAATAAACTGCCCGTCTTTCTAGTTGAATACAACCAGCTTACTGCTACCCAGCAGTATTACACCCTACAATCTGCATGAAACCCATTGAAATCAACGACAGTATGAACTGGAAGCTATTTACTTTCACGATCATCGCTTTGGCCGCACTTATTTCGGGCTGTTCAGGAGAACGCTCTGGAGCAACAGGCTGGGCGTACAATTCAACGACCAACGGTGGCTTCGAAAAGCAACCTTTTTTCAATCAAGAAACAGCTCCTGGCCTGGTTTTTATAGAAGGAGGAACCTTCACCATGGGCCAAGTTGAGGATGATTTGACCATGAATTGGGATAACATCCCACGTCGGGTCACGGTTTCTTCTTTTTACATGGACGAAACCGAAGTATCGAATGGGTTTTGGTGGGAATACCTGTTCTGGCTGGAGCGTGTTTACGGAAGTTCTTATCCCGAGGTGGTCAATCGCGCCCTTCCAGATACGCTTGTTTGGAGACAGAAATTAAGTTTCAATGAGCCTTTCGTCAATTATTACCTGCGTCATCCGGCCTACAGGGATTATCCTGTTGTTGGCGTATCATGGAACCAAGCAAATAACTTTTGCAAATGGAGGACAGACCGCGTCAATGAACAGCTTCTCGTTCGAGAGGGCCTAATTGCGCACAATCCGGATGCCCAAATGGATGAGGACCACTTCACAACGGAAGCCTACCTCAATGGTCAGTACCAGGGGGAGCCTATTGCCGCTGACTCTGATACACCTCTGACGCTGC
>CAXDQP010000346.1:0-2346 GCA_963991335.1 uncultured Flavobacteriales bacterium | reverse complement strand
TAATGAAGCTCAGGAAACTCAGGATTATGCTGGCGTAGTCTGGGCTGATCCCTTGCAACGCCCCTTCATTCAAAACGTAATTTTCCAATATGTAATAGATCGGAACGGAAATTCCCAAAACGAAAATCACGGCAAGCCCCAGTCCGTTGGCGGTTTTCACCGTCTTCGAAACCGCTAGGTAGGAACACATGCCTAAGAAATAGGCGAAGATCATGTTCTCAATGAAGATGCCCTTCACAAATATGCTGAGGTATTCCATTAGTTCTCTTCAATTAAGGATTGGTTACGGCTGCGCTGAATCCAGATGATGATACCGACTGTGATGAGCGCCATCGGTGGCAAAATCATGAGGTTATTGTTCTCATAAAATCCCCCTTCACTCATGAACCATTCCGTGGGAAGGAATTTAACTTGTCCCATTCCAGGAAGTGAAATCGCGCCACTGCCGAATACTTCACGCACAATAGAGACAGCCAGCAAAATCCAGGCATACCCCATGGCGTTGCCAATGGCATCTAGGAAAGAGGGACCTTGCTTATTGCCTAAAGCTAACGCTTCCAGTCTCCCCATGTAGATGCAGTTGGTGATGATCAAACCCACGAATACCGATAACTTTTCTGAAATGTCAGGTTGGAAGGCCTTTAATACTTGATCAACGATGATGACCAAAGAAGCCACAACAACGAGTTGAACAATGATTCGAATGCGGTCTGGAATCAGATTACGCAAAAGCGAAACGATGACGTTGCCACCGATCATCACGAACAACACGGACAAACTCATGATCACTGCCTGTTGCAGTTGAACCGTAATGGCCAATGCCGAGCAAATTCCCAACACTTGAACGGTAATCGGATTGGAATCGTCGAGCGGATCCTTGAGGAGCCTGCGATTCTTTTTGGAAAACAACGACTCTTTCTTAGGCGCTGCTGCTGTATCGGTGCTCATCGTTGGGCGCGTGTTTCTGATTCAAAATACCGGTAATACACTTTCAAGGTGCGGTTCATCATTTCATCCACCCCCTTCGACGTGATGGTTCCCCCAGTGATGCCGTCGACGCTGTATTCGTCGGTCGGAGCGCCACCCTTGGTTATGGTGAACAAGGCAGCCGCCTCAGCGTTGAGCTGCTTGCCTTTGAACTTCTCTGTGAAAAAGGTCTCTTTGATTTCTGCTCCCAAACCCGGAGTTTCGGTTTTGTGATCAAAATTGGCTCCGTAAATCGTGGTCATGTCCTCTTCCAGTGCAACATATCCCCATATGGGACCCCAAAGGCCTGACCCCACCATCGGAATGACATAAAGGCTCGCACCGTCTTTCGCACAGCGGAAGAGTGGGAATCGCAAGCCGTCTTCGGAAAGAGCTGCCATCAATGCAACCTCGTCACCGTCCGTCGCTTTGACCGCAGATTTGATGCTGGCGCGGTAATCCTTCTTCACATCGATCCCAAAGGGGTCTTGTTTGTCTTTCGGATCAACCGCTGTAGACGTTGCCATCAATTCCCGGACTGTCATGTCGATGGACACACGCTCTACAACATAATCGGCGAAAAGCTCGCTTGCAATGGTTCGGTTGGCATCGACGCCGATCGCCCCGAGTATGTCCATCATTTTCTTGTCCGCCGCATTCGCATCTTGCCGCTCTTTCAATGAAAGCGACGTGTAGGCCAGCGAAGTTCCTACCACAACCACCATGATGATGGAGAAGAGAAACGTATAGCCCGTGCTGTTTTTATCAATTGCCATGGTTCTTCGAATTAAGCAGTTGCACGTTTGGCCAGAGCGAGTTCAGCGCGCTTTTCACGCTTGCTCACATTGGCTTGAATCACATAATGATCAATGAGGGGTGCCATTACGTTCATGAACAAAATCGCCATCATGACTCCTTCCGGATATGCCGGATTGAAAACCCGAATCATAATGGACAAAAACCCTCCAAAAAAGCCATATATCCACTTTCCTCGCTCCGTTTGGGCTGCGCTTACGGGATCCGTTGCCATGAACACCATACCGAACATAAATCCACCCATTACCACTTGATGGATGGCAGGTATCGTCATGTAAGCGTTCAGTCCCATCGCATTAAAAATCGCCCCCATGGCCAATCCTCCAACGAGGAAAGAAGACATCACCTTCCAGCTGCCAATTCCTGTCCAGATCAGCAAAGCTGCTCCGATTAGAATCGCCAGTGCCGACGTTTCTCCAACCGAACCCGGGATAAGCCCAAAGAACGAATTCGTTAAGCTGAACATTCCACCCGCGGCGAACATGTCCATGACACCTGCAACGGCCGGCTCCGTCGGAGCCTTTCCACCCGTGGAGGCCAAATGTCCTAGCGCTGTGGCACCTG
>CAXDQP010000345.1:0-2373 GCA_963991335.1 uncultured Flavobacteriales bacterium | reverse complement strand
TTATACACTCAGCTTCATCGATTATAAAATTATATTTATCTTTATAAAAAAGGAATCTAACGGAAATTAAACACTCGAAATGCTGACTAATATTTAACATCAACAACATCCCGGATGGAGGAAAGATTATATCGCCCGCACGGATGGCACAAACGAACAGCCACCATTCTTAAAAATTTCTTCGTCGATTGCCTCGAATGATCAAATAATTTCAAAGCAGAATAAATCGAAGGAGACCCGAGCTCAAATGCCACGCATCGTACGGAAAGAGATGTCCAAAAAAAATACGAAAATTGATGTTTCCAGAGGGAATAATGATTGACCCAGTTTCAAGACACTATCGAACAAATAAAATTCAATCTCTATTTTCGTATATCGTAGACTTGACAAAGGATACAGGGGGTCAAAAAAAAGACTCACCGATAAAAAATACCGATGAGTCGTCTTTAGTAGCGGGAGAGAGACTCGAACTCTCGACCTCAGGATTATGAATCCTGCGCTCTAACCGGCTGAGCTATCCCGCCATTTCGGGCGCAAATATAATGACGAACGCGAGAAAAGCCTTTAAAAATCAATTTTTCAAAAACCCCACTACCCTTGCGAAATTCGCTGTATATTGCCATTTGACACACATGTGATCCATGGAGAAAGAGAAATTCCAAGTTGAGCACCCAATCAACAGCTCAAAAGGCGTGCTATTTAACATGTTTAGCACGCCCAGCGGCTTAGCCGAATGGTTTTGTGACGATGTGAACATCAAAAAGGATGTCCACATCTTTCTGTGGGATGGAAGCGAAGAAAGTGCGCGATTGGTCACTAAGAAGCGTGACGAGTTCGTGAAATTTCGCTGGACGGAAGACGAAGAGGAAGGGCTGTCAACCTTTTTCGAATTCCGCATCAAGATTGATGATTTAACGGGAGACACCGCTATCGTAGTGACAGACTTTGCTGAAGAAGATGAAATCGATGATGCAAAAGAATTATGGTCCGCACAAATCGATCGATTGAAGCAAGTTATTGGGGCCTAACCATTCTACCCCCAATCTTTCACGAAGGGCGCCAATAACTCTTTGTACCGAGCAGAATGTTGTGGTTTGCCTGAAATCCGTGATGTTGATTCAATATTGAGTCGTTCCTTTTCAACTGGCTGTCGTGCCTCGACAACGCTAGTAGACTTCTTCCACTCCGACAGGAAACGCTTAGGTTCGTGATTCGTTGTTCCAGCGATTTCACAATAACGAGCCAGTGCAAAACCCATCTCCAAGGATTCTTGCATCAACTGCTCCTTCCTGTCCATTGGCCAAGCCAGAGCCAATCTGCCGTTCAGCTTCATAATTTCTTGAGCAGCCATCAGTAATTCTTTCAGCGTAAATGATTCATCATGACGAGCTAGATTACGCGCATGAACGGGTGACTTCGGTTTTCCATGGAAATAGGGCGGGTTGCAAACAACCAAATCAAATTTCCCCTTGTTGTCCGATTGGCGTGCAAATTGTTGTGCGCTTTGGAGAATGGCCTCCATCCGATTGGAAAAAGGCGATACTGCCATATTGCTCGACGCCTGTTTGGCTGCGTTCTCTTCAAGCTCAACACCAACGACACGCGCTTGGCTGGCTCGTTGAGCAACCATTAGTGCAATAATGCCTGAGCCGCATCCCAAATCAACTATTTCGAGCATTGAATCTGCGGAGCACCATGATGCCAGCAACAACGCGTCCGTCCCAATTTTCATTGCACAGCGGTCATCCCGAACACTGAACTCCTTGAACTGCACGATTCGATTTTCAGACTTGCCCACGTTTAATTCTGCTTGCGGCGCGCTTGCCACGTTTCAAACGTTGGGAATTGGGCAATGCGATTCTCTGGCTCCGCGCTCATTGGCTCCACGATCCGGGAGGTCGCGTGCATTTCTTCTGGCAATCTTTGATAGAGAGCCGTGCCCTCAATTTTGTGCGCAATCATTTCGTCAGAAACCAATCCTATGCATTTTCCAGGATTTCCAACAATCAAACTTCTAGGTTCCCAAACCGATTGCGCCTTTACCAAGGTGAGGGCGCCAACGATCGACTCTTTGCCCAATTGGACATCATCCAACAGCACTGCATTCATTCCAACCATGCATTGTTCACCGATAGTAGCTCCATGAACCATCGCCCCATGACCGATGTGCGCACCTTCATGCAACGTAACAGTCGTATTTGGGAACATGTGAATGACTGCATTCTCCTGCACATTGCAACCTTTTTCCAGAATAATCTTTCCCCAATCTCCACGCAAAACTGCACCTGCTCCAATGAAGCAATTTGCACCAACGCTCACATGGCCGATGACCGATGCCAGCGGATGCACGAACGCGGTATCATGCACCACAGG
>CAXDQP010000344.1:0-2393 GCA_963991335.1 uncultured Flavobacteriales bacterium | reverse complement strand
ATGGCACTAAACAAATCAGGCCGTTCGCAGGCGAGCTTGTAGCTCATGAATCCGCCGTTGGACATCCCACAAGTGAAGGTGCAATCCGAACTCAGCCCGTAACTCTCTTGCAAGAATTCCACCAGTTCCGAAAGAAAGCCGATGTCATCCGTTTCACTGATGCCCAAGTTTGCGTTCCAATGATTGATGCCAAAGTCATCGGCAGTGCCCTGTGGATAGCAAATGACGGCTTCTCCGTTCTCTGCAATGTCACTCCAGCCGGAATAGCCTCTGATCAGTTGAGCAGAACTGACATAGCCGTGCAACACCAAAACCAAAGGAAGTCCGGCTGTATCGGCATCAGGCAGATCGAGAAGGTAGGTGCGCTCCGCTCCGTTATGATTGAACACAAATTCTGTTTGAGCCGATAAAACGTTCAGTCCATTCAAGTTGACTGCGATCATAAACAACAACGGACCAACAATTTTGAGGCATTTCATGCGCTCAAGATATCAATCGAATGTTTCAGGAGAAAATAGGGATATAAAAAAGAGAGGGGACAAATCCTTTGTGCTCGCACCTCATTGATTTTGATTGAAAAAGTGAACAATTAGGAATTGAAAAAAGATGATGAATTTACCATGAATGCTGCTGTTTTTAATAAAACTTGGCTCATCTAAACCCTTTTCAAATGGACCCATTAATTTTCGTAGCGGCAATTCCTGTCCTCGTTTCACTCTACGGTGTCATCAAAAGACAACGCTTTTTCTTCCTGTTGGGCTACTTTCTGTTCTCGCTGATCGTCATTCCAGATCAGCTCTCCACGTATGCCTCAGAGGATGGCTCGGCCCTCAATTTAGCCTTGGCACTGATATGGATGCTCCAAGCCATCATCGCGTTTCCGAACAAATTGAATTATGATGGCAGCAAAGTGTTTCGATCCTTTGCCATCAAGACGTTCATCTCACTCGCCTTGATCAATGTTTTCGCCGTCCTATTAACCCAGACGGACAGCAGCATTGACGAGGGCACGCGCACTGCGGCCGGATTGTTTCACGCCATCCTCGTGTTGTTCCCCGTGATTGCCACCTACCTCATGTTGAGCAACAAGATTCCAGTTGGTACCAACGACTGACTGGTTTTTCTGTCAGATTTGAGTCACAAAAGATCAAGGGCTGCATCTTCTAAGGTGCAGCCTTTTATTTTTGATGACATGAAACGATACTTCCTGCTTTCGATGGTGCTCTGTTTTGTAAAAGTCACTGACTGTCAAGAACTGACCTCCGAACAGCTCGAGTTCGATGGACTCACTCGCACCTACCTCAAGTACATTCCGGCGGGATTTGATGGAAACAATTCGCTCCCCTTGGTCATGAATTTTCATGGAGGGACGGGCAACGGAAGTGAACAACTCGCCGTTGCAGACATGCGCGCGTTGGCGGACCAAGATCAATTCATCCTGCTCTATCCAGATGCATATCCAGAGCCTCTGGAAGGCGAAACCAATTGGCAAGTAGTCGTGTCGGGCGACTTGCCATTTACCGTTCCAACGGCACACGATGACATCGGATTCGTGGACGCGCTCATCGATGCAATGCATGCGGAGCACGGCATCGACCTGGATCGCGTTTATGCAATGGGCTATTCCAATGGAGGCGGATTTGCGTTTGATTTGGCGTGTCGTTTGAACGAACGCATCGCCGCCATCGGTGTCGTGGCTCGCACCATGTACGTAGAATCCTATTCGTCGTGCAACGTGAACCACCCTACCGCCGTCATGACCATTCTCGGAACAGCGGACTACATTTCCAATTACGAGGGAATCACCTACGAAGGCACGCTGTATTATGCCTCAGCCGATGATTCCCATGAATTGTGGTTGGATGCCAACGGCATTCAAGGAACGCCATTGGAAACGGCTGTTCCCAATATCAGCAGCAACGATGGAAGCACCGCGGACCGCATCACTTGGGAAAGCACGGATGAATGCGTGGCAGTGGAACATTACCGCATCAATGGTGGTGGGCACGACTGGCCCGGTACTTTTGGTAATATGGACATCGTGGCGCATGAAGTGATTTGGGATTTTGTCAAGCAATATGGATTGTCGGGGCACTTGGATTGCACGACCAATGGCATCTTGCCTAGCGGCGAAACCCAATCAGACGACTTGCTCTTGTATCCTATGCCGGCGTCAAACCATCTGAATGTCACCGTCGCTAGCGATGGACCATGGCACTGCACCCTCATCAATGCGCAGGGCCAAGCAATCCGAAGCATGCAATCCAGCTTTTCTCAGTTGACAATTGATTGCAACGATCTCAATACGGGAATGTACTTTATACAGGCCACCCTCTCTCACGGTCAATCCTACAACTCCCAGGTATTGATCGAGCGCTGAGCACTTGCCCCAT
>CAXDQP010000343.1:0-2409 GCA_963991335.1 uncultured Flavobacteriales bacterium | reverse complement strand
ACTGCGGTAGCGCCCGGATTCTTCGCCGCTTCCGGACAGAGCCCATCGATCTGATCTTCGTGCACGCCGCTGTGACAATGCTCCCGTGGCAGCTCCTCTTCCGTGAGACCCGATACCACTATCCATATTGCAGCTACCATCCCCATCGCATTGGTAGTGAGGCACAACTTCACCCGTAAAACGCCTGGCTTCGCGGTGCCCGCAGTGTCCGTGTAGTAGCTGTGAGTGCCAGTGTCGGCGGTGGCGTCGACGAGCCGCCACTTCCATTCGTTCGATTGGGCGACCCCTTCGACGACGACAAGGCCCGTCTCATCAGTTCCCATGACAAGGGCGGGATGGACCGGATATATTGTTGAGGAAGGATGCCGGCTTTGAATTCGATCATAAAGGCGCTGCGCTCCCGTCGACAACTTCTGCGGATCAAAGTTTTCGTATCCGGGTGGAAGTGGGCGATTCTTTCCCGGCACGATGTGATAGTGCGCAGCAGCCAGCACAAAAGCGTGAGCGAGGACATTGCGCCCAGACTGCTCCGCCACCCATCGCGAATCATCCTTCTCGATTGCCCGGCGATCCGTAATCTGGATGTCGCTATTGTTCATCGCATGCTCAATCATTACCCGGCGAGCGGTAGCGGTGGACACGGCACTATCCAGATCCACAGCAAGAGCCGAATTGCCTGCAGCAACCGCCGCCGCTGTCGCCGACTTTGCAAGGGAGGCCTTACTACTTCCCTCATCATACATGCTACCATGGACTTGCTTCACAGACTCAGCATCTTCCATGACAACATTCCTATCGAGCTTAGGTTTACCAGTTACACCAATTGCTCTGATAATCGCGCAAATTAACAAATAAATTGAAAATAGATGTGAGAAATGCAAATAATAATGGTAATACCGGTGCATGCACAATTTATTTCCTGCGAGATAAACGTACCGAATAATAGACTTTCTTTCCACAATGTCACGGATACCTCGACCCGACTTGGCATAAGTTTTGCCAGTACGAAGAAAGGCGGCAATCCTGGCGGCATATTCGAAGCTTCTATTCCCTGAAGGAGGGCGATGGGGAAGTAAATGCTCGTGTATTTGCTCATTGGTAAACATCGGTTGGCCAAGATACTCTCCAAGAGGTATGGGAAGGGTTGCTTCGCAGTATGCCGCCCAAATCATGTCCTTTCCCACTGATTCTCCCTTTTCACCTCGCAATTCCAAGTTCCCGGTGTCATTCAGCTCATTGACGAGTCTCCTCCTCTCCTCATAATCCTTTGCAGAACTCAACACAGATATCACATCAGCAGTGCCAATCCTGCTTTTGCTGAGGATGTCATCAACGGATTTCGGCGGCGGCGTTACGGTAGGCGGAAGAATGGGCACAGACACCCGAGAGGACGCCCTCACCGGCTGAGTAGGAGTCGAGGGCAAGGACAACGGGGACGATCGCTTTGCGTCCTGGTTTGCAATGGTGCCCTCCTTGATTGACTTATTGAAAGCCTTCATGGAATGAACTGCAGCCTCGGTGCCCTTTCCCATTTTCAGAGCCGCCCTCATTTTGGCCCTCTCGTCTACAGTGCTTGTGTCGTACGTCCGAGCAAGATACGGCACGTCCGCTATTTGAGGGACCAGATTGCGCAGCTGGGGGTTGATCTGATCGACAGTATCCTTGGCAGTTTCAAGAGATTCGATATCCTTCTGGAGTATCCTGGCTCCTGATCTGTACTTGGCGAGAAAGTTGTCGATAGCTATTGATGCATAGGACGATTGTTGACCAACATTGAAAATTTGCTTGCCAATCTTTGCTCCATCGGTGCGAGGTTTTTTCGCTGCTGGACCTCCACTGGTGGTACCAGAGCGAAAACGACTTGCAGCGCCGCGAGCAGATATGTTGCTGCTCATGGTTGCGAGCGAAGCGGCCGTGTCGTTGCAGCAGGCGTTGATGATGAACGGTATCCGATGAAGATGGCACAAGTGCATGTACTGACGATGAACGATGTTGGAATTCAAACGGCGACGCGCCGGCCGGCCGGCCAGTCGGCGAATGGCCGTTGATGACGTCACTACTATCAGAGGAAGGAACCATGGTGATATCTGCCGCTGTAGCGGTAGTGCGATGGTCGTTTGAAGGCAGAGACGCCATGGGGGGGGGCTCAAAAGATGAAGAATTTGAGCGGCGGAGAGCGGTTTTTCTGCGGAAGAGGGCCAGACGAAGAAAAACTAATTGAAGTGTTTGGCTAATTGAAGTGTTTGGTCCCGGCGTAGCTCGCTGGCGTCTCCCGTTTTGCGATCGCGTCATGTGCTCTCTGTGTTTCTGTCATGATGTCAGAGAAACCACAAATGACGTCATTCAAATCCCAACGAAAACACGTCATCGACGGCCGCTGTGCTGTTTGGGGAGAGCCATGGCCAATGG
>CAXDQP010000342.1:0-2411 GCA_963991335.1 uncultured Flavobacteriales bacterium | reverse complement strand
ACTTATCAAGGCGCTGTAGGTGATGACATCGGGTACTAAGCCTTGCTGCTGCATTTGATCTTGCGCACTCAGACATGGAGGTGCATGAACAGCACATTCGGCATTTGAAAGCCACCATGGTGATTGGATTGCAGGCACTTTTTACAGACGTCAGATTCAACGGAAACTCAGATGAAGCAAGTCGGCTCTATACCGTGCTGAATGTTTCATTTCCGCCACACCCCAAGTCTGGCATGGCGTTGTTTTTGTTGGATTTGGAAGGAGTTGCTTGTTCGGGAGGAAGCGCATGTTCCAGCGGAGCTACATTGGGCTCCCACGTGCTTCGTTCCCTGAAGTTCCACGATCCGAATCGCGCTAGTTTGCGGTTTTCTTTTGGCCGTTACAATACTGTGGCGGACGTGGAACTCGCCTTAGAAGCCATCAAGCGGGTCTTCTCCTAAAGCTTTTCTGTGGCACGGCGAATGCCACCGCATGGATGTTTCTGTGTTCAATTATTTCATAGCTGGTCTTATCGAACTAACTTAGACTTGTCTCCTCACCATGGCATTCAATTCCGCATTCAGCTGGTTCATCCGCAAACGCATGTACACCATTGACTTGGTGCGCAAGCAACCGGTTGATGTTCAGCGCGCGCTGTTTGCCAGTCTGTTGCACGAGGGACGGCAAACGAGTTTCGGCCGAGAAGCGGGATTCAAATCCATTCGAAATTGGCGTGACTTTAAGCGAATCGTGCCCATCAGGACGTATGATGAGTTCAAGCCCTGGATTGATCGGGCGAAGGCCGGAGAGTCCGATGTACTGTGGCCGGGAACCACGCAATGGTTTGCAAAAAGTTCCGGCACAAGTTCTGACCGGAGCAAATTTTTGCCGGTGACGAAGGCGTCGCTGGAATCGTGTCATTACAAAGGCGGTAAGGACTTGCTTGCGTTGTTTTGCGACCAACGTCCTGATGCAAAATTATACGATGGCAAACACCTCATTCTTGGTGGATCGTCTTCCTTAGATCCGCTGAATACAGACGCGTATTCGGGCGACTTGAGTGCCATCATTGTGCGGAATCTACCATTTTGGGTGGAGGCGAGAAGAACCCCTGATAGGCGCATTGCTCTCATGGATAATTGGGAAGAGAAAGTCGATGCGATGGCAAATGCGACCCTGAAAGAGGATGTGCGAATTTTGGCAGGAATTCCAAGTTGGATGTTGGTAGTTGCGAAGCGTGTGCTGGAACTTTCAGGGGCAGATTCACTAGGAGAAGTATGGCCCAACTTACAATTGTTCATGCATGGAGGTGTGAGTTTTGCGCCCTACCAAGCTGAATTCGAATCGCTTATTGGCAGCACACGTTACCCATTCGATTACATCGAAACCTACAATGCGTCGGAAGGCTTTTTTGGTTTGCAAGACCGCCTTTCGGCGAACGCTATGCTCTAGATGCTGGTATATGGTATCTTTTTTGAATTCGTTCCCATGTCGGAATGGGAGAGCGAAAACCCAGTGGTCTTGGAGCTTCGTGAATTGGAGGTCGGTGTGGACTATGCGTTGGTGATATCGACGAATGCGGGGCTTTGGCGCTATGTGCTTGGAGACATAGTTCGCATGACGGAATTGCATCCATTTCGAATGCAAGTTGTTGGGCGAACGACTTCATACCTGAACGCCTTTGGGGAGGAGGTGATGGTGGCGCAGGCAGACAAAGCTGTGGCTGAGGCCTCGACGTTAACAGGGGCGAGGGTCCGGGAGTACACCGCTGCTCCTTTATTCATGCGTTTGGATCGCAACGGTGGGCATCAGTGGCTCATTGAATTTGCCGTTGAACCGAAGGGAGGAATGGCATTGTTCTTGGAGTGCTTGGATGCTTCCCTCAAGCGACAGAATTCGGATTATGATGCCAAGCGAAGCGGTGGACTGGCGTTGCGCGAACCGGAAGGAATCGCCGTGGGCAAGGGAACGTTTGACCAATGGCTCCGGTCCAAAGGAAAGTCAGGCGGTCAGCATAAAATCCCTCGGCTCTCAAATTCACGCGAATTGATCGATGAGATCATGGCTTTGTCGCGTGAGAATGAGGCAATCAGCCAATTCGAGCGAGCCAGCGCGGAGTAAAAGGCTTGTGTTTGTGCTTCATGGCTTGTGTTTGCCCGTACACAATGGGGAGTTCATTCCCTGTTGGGTTTCTGTTGAAAACCAATGTTTCATTCCGCAGTGATAAGGCCTAATTTGCACATTGAACGAAGCCAAGATTATGCACATTGCTATAGCCGGAAACATTGGGTCGGGAAAAACGACGCTCACTACCCTCCTCGCGAAACACTACCGCTACGAGCCTCATTTTGAGCAGGTAGATGGCAACCCATATTTGAACGATTTCTAAACTGTCTCTTGTACACATCTCAGAGCCCCAGAGACCTGAGAGG
>CAXDQP010000341.1:0-2434 GCA_963991335.1 uncultured Flavobacteriales bacterium | reverse complement strand
CACGAATCAGAACACCTGCAAGCCTTGCGCCATATTTTGGAGCAGCCCCACGCTATTGAAAAGAGTCACGCCCAAAAAGCCTCATGGGTCGTACATCGGGCATTTCAAGCAGACCAACGCGGTCTATTTGCCCACCGTGAATCGCTGGGCCGAGCGCTGGACGCAACAGACGATCCATCCGTCTTACGAGAAATTCTGAAGATTTTGGCGAACCCCGTTTGGATCGACTTGGAGTCTGAGGCTGTTCGCTTAGACCTGTTGCATCTCGCTTTGGACTTAGTGCATGTTCCTGGATTTCCAATCGCAGTCCACTATGCTGCAATGGGCATCATTCAAACTCGAATCATCTCTAAGAAAGAAGCATTGAATGCCTCAGCCGCGATTGAAACACTGATGAACAACCAGCGGGAAAAAAATCCATTGCACCGCTGTGCCGCAAAACTCTTGGAACAGCTTAAATGATTTGATGAATCTTTAAAAACGCGCTCGAACAAAATCACCCAGCTGCGGAGGGATGACCCACGTCAGATACAGAGCACCTTGCCAAAGGTTTGCCTCATACGATCCCATGACGACACGGTCACGACTGACGCGCGCAGTGAGCATTAGATTGCCTCCTTCTTCAAAAAACAATTCCATACCCAGCGCGGCAAATCCTCCGAATCCCGTTGCTGTCAAACTCGACGTTGGATTGGCAAATTGACCATTCCCAATAGGCGCCGTGAGCAACTGATAATTCTGATTGACAATGCGCACATAATTGTTCTTCATTCGCGTGGCTAACATATTGCCTCCAAACTCAATAACCCAGCTTACCTCATCAGTAATATAGGCCGCCGTACGGTAGGCCAATGAAAGTTGAAAACGGTCTTCTTCGCTGAAGATTCCATAGGTACGGCGGTTCTCAGCCCCCATCCCAGTGTCCACATCCGAAGAAACGATGTTCCATCCACCTTCCGACTTCAATCCATTGATGGCATCCACATGCAAAACAAACGCCGATTCTGGATTGAAAAAGAGCATTGTTTGCAGCCCCATGAGCGTACCCGGCGTGTAACGCATTCCCGTAATTGCCGGATACTCAATGTACCTGAATTCCCCTGCCTCCAATCCAATGCTGTTCATGATTTGACTCCAAACAATGCTGTTCGGGTTATCCACTCCCAACCGATCTTCGATCGTCATCAAACGTGCCGTGTTATCCCCCAGGTCGTAAAACTCGCCTGCATATCCGTTGTAAAAGGCATTTGCTGCTTGATGGTTGGCCTGGTACACGCCAAAATTCAGGGCAAACTCCACACCTTTCCGGCCCGAAATGTACTCCCCAGAATCATAGTCTTCCCAATCATCCCAGTCCTGCGCCATTCCCGAATTTCCGCCCACAAACATCAACAGGCACAAGGTACCAGCCATCCAAAGCATTGATCGCTCATTCCATTGATGCTCCTTCAGGATTATTGATTTGAACATGGTTCTAATTTACAAAATCATCCGCTTCAGAAGGTCAATCGCTCTGTACTTTCAATCTGAACTCTTGCCGGCGCAACGGCCAATCACTCGCATCTGTGGGTTCAAGACTCAAGGCCTTCAGGGCATCAAACCCATCGGTCAATTGACCGAATACGGTGTGCTCGAAGTCAAGGTGTGGGGTCCCACCCTCACGGACATACCGTGCCTTTTGCGCTTCGGTATACGTGAACCCTTTTTCACGTTCCAATCGCGCAAGCTCCGCCCGCGTCACCTTTCTACCGACCACCAAGTAAAAATCATAAGAGGCAGACCGTTTTTCTGGATTCCCAGTATACGTACGGCCCATGGCTAGAGCCCCGCGAAAATGCAAGCGATTGGAATGGAACTCTGCGGGCAAGGTATGCTTGCCAATCAACCAGCGCAATTCCTGGGCTCGGGTGTCTTCTGAGTTACCTCCTTGTACCACGAAGTCAGGGACGATCCGCACGAATTCGCTCGGGGCGTAATATTTCCGGGCTACTTTGTAATGAAAATTAGCACTGTGCAACGGCACATCATCGAACGTCTCGAGCACCATATTTCCCTTGGGAGTGTTGAGTTCAAAACGATGCTCGAAATGCTCAGCGGCCCATGTCAAAAGGAATTCTTCGCAGTTCGCATCGGTAAGTGCGGGATAAGCGAGGATCGCTTGCTTGGCCTTGATGGCAAGCGAATCCACAGTTGCTTCTTCGGATTCTCCGTTGGATCTGGCCATTGAGGCATCCAGTGCGGGCTCTGCACCTTCACAGGCCAAAAGCAAAACAGCCAAGCATACGTTCAAGAAATGCATTCCCAACTTCCCTTTCATGCCCCAAATTTACCGCAATCGGCGTGCAACGTAAATCCTTTGTGGACCTGGTGCTCTTATTGCTCAGAGAATCAGGGAGATTTGCAATCACATGGAACGCTTCGCCATCGTCGACAT
>CAXDQP010000340.1:0-2448 GCA_963991335.1 uncultured Flavobacteriales bacterium | reverse complement strand
CATCGCTTCAAGATATGTGGATTCGCGTCAATGGGAGCGGCAAACCAGCCTTTTGAATCGCTCAAAATGATTCCAGCCATTAACACTCCGATCCCCAACACACCGCGCAGTAAAAAATGAGTGAACTTTTTCATGAACGATCCATTAAAATTGGAAATAAATAAATTGCTTGTCCTCCACCTGCAAACCGTGAATCCCGAGCATTATGCATCCCCAAGCAAGGGAAAGATATCCGCCCCAACGCATGGGACGCGGCAACTGACGCAGCCACTCTGCGGCATTAATACGCAGCTCCGCGGCACCTTCAACCATGAAGAGCAGGACCAGTAACCCACAAGTCAATTGATGATTGGCATCCGACATGGATTGCACCACAGATTCAACCTCTGACCAAGTGAATATCTGGCGAAGAATAATTCCAGCATCTTCAAAGGACTGCGCTCGAAAAAACGCGAGCGACACTGTCCAAGACCCTGTTACGATGGCCGCCGACAAAAATCGACCCGCCTTTCCTGCATTCCTAAAAATCGCTGTCAGCAGTGGATCCAGTCCAATGATAAACAGGCCGTTCAAGGCTCCCCAAATCACAAAATTCCAAGAAGCACCGTGCCACAAACCACTCACGAGGAAAACAACCATAACATTGATGGTCATCCGAGACTTGCTGACGCGATTTCCACCTAATGGAATGTACAAATAATCCCGGAACCATGAGCTCAAGGTGATGTGCCATCGCTTCCAAAAATCACTGAAGCTTTTCGCGAAATACGGCCTTTTGAAATTTGTGCTCAACTTGAAGCCGAGCATCCGGCTGATGCCAATTGCAATGTCTGAATAAGCTGAAAAGTCCAAATACAACTGGCCCGCAAAACAGAAAAGTGCCCATGCAGAGGCGGCTCCTCCCATTCCATCTGGTTGATCAAAGGCCGCATCTACGACTAGAGCAAGACGATCTGCAATGACGATCTTCTTGAACATGCCCCACATCGCGAGTAACAAGCCTGAACGCATCATCGCGATGTCAAGATGCAACTCTTCACGGTCGAATTGCGGCAGTAGATCTCTCGCGCGCTCAATTGGGCCCGCAACGAGCTGAGGAAAAAAAGTAACGAACGCAAAAAACTGGACTGGATCCCTAGTCGGCTTTAACTTTTTGCGATAAATATCCAACGAATAGGAAAGCGTTTGAAACGTATAAAAGCTTATCCCAACAGGCAGTACAATGCTAAGATGAGCCGAAGCCACACTGGCACCCAACGGGCTCAAAACCGCATCGAGAGAATCGATGAAAAAATTGTAGTATTTAAAAATTGCCAACAGTCCAAGATTGACGACCAAACTCGCCGTAAGCAGCCACTTGCGCCTGTGTTCATCATCCGTTCCATAAATACCCTTTCCGATGAAGAAATCCACGGCTGAACTGAGTATGATTAGACCTAAAAATCGCCAATCCCACCAAGCGTAAAAGAAATAGCTCGCGAGCAATAGAAAAGCGTTTCGAACTTTCTTATGCTGGGAGATCCCGAACCAGTAAAGGACAAGACAAATGAAGAAGAAAGCGAGAAAAACAAGGCTGTTGAATAGCATGAACAAGCATACGCATAATGAATCAATTTGTTTCGGAATTGCTACGGGTTTCTTGCAATCCCAAACATGGTTTTGAGCGCAATCTCAATTGCAAAAGAGATTCATGAATGGGAGTGCCGGCCCATTCATTTCATCTTACCTGAAAAATTTTCGTCCTATCTTGGACAATCACTGCAGTCCAAAGACCAATCATGAAAAACACCCTACTCCTCGTACTTGCTGCTGCAGCCGGATTCAATTGGAATCCTGCTTTTTGCCAAACCATCGAGTCTCGCGTATTGATCATTGGGATTGATGGATTGCGTTCCGATTGCCTCGAAGCAGCAAACACTCCCTCCATTGACGCCTTGATTGCTGAAGGAATCTTTAGCCCAGATGCTTTAAACAATGACATCACTTACAGTGGTCCTGGCTGGTCGGCGATGATGTGCGGTGTTTGGTCCGATTCCCATGGAGTGACGAGCAACAATTTCACTGGGAGCAATTTTGAGGAATTCCCCTCCTTCATGAAACGACTTGAATCCGAAAATCCCAACCTCAACACCCATTCGATTTGCCATTGGGCGCCCATCAACGACTACATCCTCGGAGACGATGTCGATGACGCATTGAACGTGGATACTGACTCGGGCGTGGCGGATGCTGCAGTGAGCATTTTACAAAGCGGCAATCCTCACGCCATATTTCTCCATTTTGACGATGTGGACATCAACGGACACGGATACGGCTTCAGCCCTGAAATTGCTCAGTATATCGGAGCCATTGAAACGACAGATAATTACGTGGCACAGGTCATCTCGGCATTGCCCAATCGCCACAATTATGCGACAGAAAACTGGCTGGTCTAGTTGTCCACAGAAC
>CAXDQP010000339.1:0-2448 GCA_963991335.1 uncultured Flavobacteriales bacterium | reverse complement strand
ACTAACTATCGGTATTTAGAATCTTAATCTTGAACTTAAGCATCTCCAGCAATTTACTGAGAATCCTGTGCAGTGTAACTTGGCTACTTCCTTCATTCAAAAATCCAAATTTCTTCGTGCAGACGCCCGCCACAACTTCTCCTTCAAAAGTCTACTCACTCACCCAAGTAGCACAATCGATCCGGCTGGCTTTGGAACGTGCCACTGCCAACAGAAGTTGGCTGGTGAAAGCGGAGATCTTAAAAATTTCAGAAGGACTTGGGCAAAAAACCGTCTATCTGGATTTGGTGGAAGAGCAAGGAGCGCGCCCACCTGCCTCTCCGCCCGGGGCCATTTGGCCACAACCTGGCGCCGAACTTCACTCCGACCTGCGCGAAGAACCCGCGCCCATTCTCAAATCGGGCTCTGAAGTGGCTTTCTCGGCGCGCATTCAATTCCACGAACGGTTTGGACTTTCACTTTTCATCGATCGCGTTGATTTGCGCCACATGCTCGGCGAAATGGAGCGGCGCAAACAAGCCACATTGTCCCAACTCAAAAAGCTTGGTGCACTGCAATGGAACAAGCGCATTCCCCTTCCCACCCTTCCGCAAAAAGTCGCACTTGTGGGATCACCTGGGACCAGCGGATTTCGTGATTTTGTGACCAAAACCTTGGGGCATCCCAACCGATTCAACATCCAACTGAAGGTTTATGCTTCAGGGGTGCAAGGGGTGAACGCTCCGGAGCAATTGAAAAACGCCTTGCTTGAAGCGCAAGCCAGTCATCCGGATCTGATCGTCCTTGTTCGCGGAGGAGGGAGCAAGTTGGATTTGGATGCGTTCAATGATTTCGGCCTCTGCGAGGCTATCGCATCATGCACGGTTCCCGTATGGACCGGCATCGGACACGAGTCAGACTTGGTGGTGGCCGACCTGGTGGCCCAGCGGGCCCTTAAAACACCCACCGATGCCGCTGTTGCACTGACGGATACATTCGAAGAAACCGCTTACGCGCTGGAACTGATGGCCCAGAAAATTGAACGGCGATTCAACCTGTGGAACCAAGGCCAGCAATCATCATTGGACCAATTCAGAAAAACGCTGAACTGGGTCGGAAAAAATGCCCTTGCCCAGCGCCAGTTTGAAATTACAGGGTTCCAAAAGATACTCTCCATCCAAGGCTATCTCTTGATTGATCGACAGCGTCGTTCTGTGGCAGAGTTGGAGCACCGCTGCACACGCGCAAGTCGCCAATTCATCGACTTCATGCGGCGCGAAATGCAGAACGATGGGCGACGTATCCAGCAAGCAACGCATCAGCAACTTCAGCGCAAACGCATCGAATTGGGCAGAAACCAGTCCCTGATCCGTACGTTGCAGCCCGGACAAACACTGAAAAGAGGATTTATGCTTCTCAAGCGGGGCGATGCCATTCTTACCAAAACGTCCGAGACCAAACAAGGTGAATTGCTTCAGCTGGAAGGCCATGATGGTTCAATTCCGATTCGAATTGAAGGCAATCCCGACCAACTTGATTAAATTCACGCCATGGCGAAAAATACTCCAAACGATGAGGTGCCCGAGAAATTTGATGATGCCCTCGTTGAATTGAGAGGACTCATGGAATTGCTCGAGAGCGATGACATTACCGTAGACACGCTGACCCAAGCCATTCGCAGGGCCGCGATTCTATTGAAGCACTGCCAATCTCAACTCAACGCCACCGAATCAGAGATCAAAGCATTGATGGACGAATTGGGCGTCGCGGGCAGTTCAGACAACGCAACCGAGGAGGCTTAATCAACAGATACCTCAGGTCCAAACCATAAGAAAGACTCGCTTATCGCTGCTTGCTCAATTGGTCCAACAATCCCTTGGCACCGTCGGATGTCAGCTCCTTGATGTCTTGCGGCAATTGTTTTGAATCTTGCACAGCGGCAGTCAATTTGGTTCGAAACGAGCTGACCAACTCTTTGTAAGCGGCATAATCATCGCAAGCTGCTTGCGCCTGGCTCCAAGCGCTCAATTCTTCTGGCGTGCGTTCTTTCCGCATGCACGGTGCCGTGGATTTGCTGAGGGATTGGGTCCATTGCTTGGCAGTCCAGTCTTTGTGGTCGTCCTGAAGGATGCTTTCGAGTGAAGTCTTCATCTCGGCCAAACAGGCACATGCATCTGCGTCGGCTGTTGCAGTTGCAGTCTCCGCTGATTCGGAACCCGCGCCGCATCCCATCCATGCCGCACCCAAAATCATTATAAATCCAAATGACAAAACATTTCTCATGACTGAAGAGGTTATCTTGGTGGTAATTAGATTGTAAATATACCGCGGAAAGGAAGGCGTTTAAAATTTCAGGTTAGCCCCTTTTTTCTGCCGTCAAAAACCTGCGTGTTCAAGATGAAATCTCCCTCCCATCCATCGTACAATCTGCGCATCACTTCGGTGCAAACTGCGCAGCGTGTTTTGATG
>CAXDQP010000338.1:0-2499 GCA_963991335.1 uncultured Flavobacteriales bacterium | reverse complement strand
TCTGATGATAGCAATGCCATCGCTGCCGCGCACACGCCATTCATGGATGAGTTATTAGCCTCTCAACCACAAGCAACGTTGCGAACGGACGGCGAATTTGTTGGCTTGCCCGCCGGCCAGATGGGCAATAGCGAGGTCGGCCACATGAACATTGGTGCGGGCCGGGTCGTCTATCAAGACCTTCTGCGCATCAATCGGGCTATCGCCGATGATTCCTTCCCAAAAGAAGAAGCACTGAATGCGGCCTTTGATGCGGCCATAAAGGGAGGTGGCCAATTGCACTTTATGGGACTCGTTTCACAAGGTGGTGTTCATTCCCAACAAGCACATCTCCATTCGCTCTGTCGCGCTGCAGCGGACCGGGGCCTGAACGATTTCGTCATCCATGCGTTTACGGATGGACGAGACACTTCTCCGCAAAAAGCCCTTTCCTATATGCACGACTTAGAAGAGGTGTTGGCAGAGACAGGTGGGCGTATCGCCACCGTTCACGGCCGCTATTATTCAATGGATCGAGACAACCGATGGGAGCGAATTTCCCAATCCTACGCAACCTTGGTGCGATCCGAAGGAGAACGATTCGCGTCCGCGTCGGAAGGAATTCAAGCCCATTACAACGAAGGCATCACCGATGAATTCATTCGACCCTTCGTGGTAGGGACACCCGAAGCCATCAAGGAAAACGATGTCGTAATCTGTTTCAATTTCCGAACAGACCGTTGCCGAGAAATCACCCAAGTATTGACCCAGCAGGACATGCCTGAGCATGGCACCCGTTGCCTCTCGCTGCATTATGTCACCATGACCAACTACGATGATTCGTTCGAAGGTGTTCATGTCATTTATGACAAGCCCAACCTGGAAGGTACGCTCGGTGAAACCATCTCCCATGCGGGCAAGACACAAGTTCGAATCGCAGAAACAGAGAAATATCCACACGTAACCTTCTTCTTCAACGGTGGACGAGAAACACCCTTCACGGGTGAGAAACGCCTGATGGCGCATAGCCCCAAAGTTGCTACGTACGATTTACAGCCTGAAATGTCTGCGCACGAAATCGTCGGGCTGATTGTTCCGGAAATGGCCAAATCAGCTGATGAAGCTCCGGACTTTGTGTGCTTGAATTTCGCAAATCCGGATATGGTGGGTCATACCGGCGTTTTTGATGCCATTGTCAGTGCTGTAGAAACAACTGATGCGTGCCTGAAGGAGGTCGTCGACACGGGACGTTCAAACGGTTACCAATTCATCATCATCGCCGATCACGGCAATGCCGACTATGCGCGTCATCCCGATGGAGCGCCACACACGGCACATACCACGAATCCCGTCCCCGTCGTAATTCTTTCGACGGAAGCAAAGCCACTCCACGATGGCAAATTGGCTGACGTAGCACCAACGGTTCTCAAGCTGATGGGCATCGATCAGCCAGCAGCCATGACAGGAAAAGCCCTTTTTTAATCGAAGGTGCGCAGCGCTTCTGCCGCTACAAAAATGCTCCCCAAAACAACAATCAAATCGCTTGGGGCCGCCTGGGATTGTGCCCCCAAAACCGCACGAGCGACGGTTTCATAAGGTTTTCCGGCCCGACCCGCTTTTGCGGCTACCGCCGTCAACTCCTCCACCGGCAGTGCCCGGGGAATATTCGCGGCACAAAAGTGCAAGTGAGCTCGGGAAGGAAGCCATTTCCAAACCGGTTCAAGTTCCTTGTCGCCAACAACCCCCAGCACCAAGTGAAGCGCATCATATTGCAATTTCTCAAGGGCGGAAACTGTTCGCTTCAAACCATCCTCGTTGTGTGCGCAATCGATCAGAATCCCGGGAGAATCGTCCGGGTTTCGCAACCACTGCCAGCGCCCCAAATGTCCGGCCTTAGACAAATCCTGTTGGGCAGGTACATCCACGTCGCCCCATCCCGTTTGACTTCGCAAAACCGTTAAAACCTGGTGCGCTGTGGCCCGATTTTCCGGCCAATTTGGGCCCAGCTTGGCATCTGCAATTGCCTCGGGCGCGTAATGAAACTCAGCCCCTTGTTTCAAGGCTTGTCCCAAAATCACCGATTGGGCTTCCGGACGCATTCTGCCCACCACCACAGGGCAACCATCTTTGATGATTCCTGCCTTTTCCTTGGCAATGGTGCGGATGTCATTTCCAAGAAACTGGGTATGATCCAATCCAATATTCGTTATTGCAGTCACCAAAGGTCGAGGGAAGATGTTCGTGCTGTCCAGCCGGCCACCCATGCCCGTCTCCAACACCACCAAATCCACCTGACATGAGGTAAAATAGCACATGGCCATTCCAAACGTCCATTCAAAAAAGGAGGGTTTCAAATCCAGCGTTTCGAACTTCTTTCGCTGTACCGTGACAAAATCAACCACCCAGTCTTCCGCCGGCATGGCCCCATTCACCCGCATGCGCTCTCGAAATTCTTGCAAGTGCGGTGAGGTGAACTGCCCAACTTTGATTCCCTGATCCTCCAGGGCTTTATGAACGGCC
>CAXDQP010000337.1:0-2501 GCA_963991335.1 uncultured Flavobacteriales bacterium | reverse complement strand
GCATTAATTCCCTGCGTGTTTTGTGATCATCTAAGAAAGCACCCGTGAAAGCGCTCGTGGTCGTGACCGAGTTTTGCTTTTCCACTCCGCGCATTTGCATGCACAAATGACGTGCCTCAACCACTACCGCGACTCCCTTGGCTCCAAGGGTTTCTTGGATGCAGTCGCGGATTTGTTCCGTGAGGCGCTCCTGCACCTGCAAACGACGGGAATAAGCGTCGACAACACGGGGGATTTTACTCAACCCTACAATTTTCCCATTGGGGATGTAAGCGACATGTGCCCTGCCAAAAAACGGCAACATGTGATGCTCGCAGAGGCTGTACACTTCGATGTCGCGTACCAATACCATTTCGTCGCTTGGTTCTGTGAACAAGGCGCTTCGCAAAATGGCCTCTGGATCCATCCCATTTCCGGAGGTCAAAACCGCCATTGCTTTGGCAGCGCGCTCCGGTGTTTTCAATAAGCCCTCGCGGTTGGGATCTTCTCCGATTCGGGTGAGAATAGCGTGGTAGCTGTTTTTGAGCTCCTCCACTGCCTGCTCATCCCATGTTTCTTTGCGTTCGTAAATCGCCATTATACTTCTCCGTAATAATCCGCGTAGTTGTTTTCGGTCTCAAAGAGACGCACGCGTTCCAACGTACAACCTCGTTCGCTGATCTTTGGTTCTAATTGCTCCCAAATTCCAATCACGAGGTTCTCCACAGACGTTTGCTTTCCCAGCAACCAAGGAACATCCAAGTTGAGGTTGCGATGATCCAGTGGCTCCTCCACATACTCATTGATCACTGCCTTGAGGTCGGTGAAATTGATGAAATAGCCCGTGTCTTCGTCGATGGCGCCCTTGACCGTCACATAAACAACATAATTGTGGCCATGCCAATTCGGATGGGCGCATTTGCCGAACACTTCAAAGTTCTTGGCTTCGTCCCAATTGTCGTTCCAGAGTTTGTGCGCAGCATTGAATCGCGCACGGCGGGTGATGGATACCTGTTTCATTGCAATGAAAAGCAAAGATAGGCACAGCGCTTCCTTAGATTTGCATTATGATTGTCATTACAGGTTCCGCAGGTTTCATTGGAAGCGCATTGGCCGCCCGGCTCAACGAAGCTCGATTTTTTGACCTTGTTTTGGTGGACGACTTCCAACGGCCTGAAAAAGACGCAAACCATGCCGACTTAATTTTCAGCGAAAAAGTCGAACGCAGTGAATTCAACGCTTGGTTGGACGCCAATGAATCTCAAGTGCAATTCGTGTTCCATTTGGGAGCCCGCACAGATACGACCGAACAAGATCGGGGCATCTTTGATGCGCTCAATCTGCGCTACAGCCAAGACGTATGGAAACGTTGCGTTCAGTTTGGTTTGCCACTCGTATATGCCTCTTCGGCTGCCACCTATGGCGGTGGCGAATTGGGCTATAAAGATTCGCATGAATTGGTCAACCAGCTCAAACCGCTCAATCCTTATGGCGAATCCAAAAATGACTTTGATCGCTGGGCCTTGGGGCAGAGCGACCGCGGAAATGCCCCCTACTTTTGGGCTGGGCTCAAATTCTTCAATGTATTTGGCCCGAATGAATACCACAAGGGACGCATGGCGAGTGTGGTCTTTCACACCTTTAACCAAGTGAATGCGACAGGTGGCATGAAGCTCTTTCGATCCCACCGACCGGATTACACCGATGGTGGGCAAACCCGGGATTTCGTTTACGAGAAAGATTTGGCAGAAGTGTGCTTATTTCTCATGCACCATCGAAAAACCGAGTCAAACGGCCTCTACAACCTCGGCTCAGGAAAAGCACGAACATTTTTGGATTTGGCGCATGCCACATTTGACGCAATGGGCAAGCCACGCAACGTTTCTTTCATCGACACCCCCGAGGACATTCGCGACACCTACCAGTACTTTACTGAGGCGGATATGTCAAAGTTGAAGAGCATCGGCTATGACCGGCCCTTCGCTTCATTGGAGGAGGCCATCGAAGATTACGTTCACCATTATTTGAACGCGGGACAGCGATGGACGGCATCCAAACCTTGAACCGATCAATCGGCTAGGGTCGCCTGGATGGATTCCAGCTCGGACCGAACAGACTTTAAACGGCTCAAAAGCACTTCGCGATTGAATTCCCGAGGGGCCTCAGCTGCATTGACCTCCGCAGCGCCCACCATTTGAACCGCCACTTCACTGCGATTGCGCATTGCCTTCCGAGCGCCTGAAATGGTGTAGCCTTGATCCTTTACGAGCCAGTTGATTTGGCCGATGATTTCGATGTCTCTTTGGTTGTAGAACCGTTTGCCCCGGGCATTTGTCTTGGGCTTCAAAGCCGCAAATTCCTTTTCCCAATACCGCAACTGTGAGGCATTCAACGCCATTTTTTCGGCCACTTCTGTGATCGAGAAATACTGTTTCTGAATGGGCTTGTTCAGTGGCATGTGGGGAGGTTGTGCTTCGTACGTGGCTTCAAGTTAAATGAAATTCGCTAAAACCAAAACCGCA
>CAXDQP010000336.1:0-2518 GCA_963991335.1 uncultured Flavobacteriales bacterium | reverse complement strand
AGATCCTCTCTGGTCTCGTGGGCTCGGAGATGTGTATAAGAGACAGGTAGTATTGGTCGCAATTACCCCGGCAATGCCCGTCTCCACGACAAGCGATATAATATCATCCAATTGCGCATCGGTGAGATCGGGTGCTATTTTCAAAAAGATGGGACGCTGTTCGGACTTTGATAGATTCTGATCCACCAAGGCCAAGAGCAACTTCGTCAGCGGTTCCTTTTCCTGCAACTCTCTCAGTCCAGGCGTATTGGGAGAACTGACATTCACGACGAAATAGTCCACGTATGGGTGCAAGGCATTGAAACACTTCGCGTAATCCGATGTTGCTTCCGCATTGGCAGTGACCTTGTTCTTTCCAATGTTCCCGCCCACAATTAATCCCTTGGGACGTCTTTTCAATCGCGAAACTGCTGCCTCCATGCCACCGTTATTGAATCCCATTCGGTTGATGATTCCTCGGTCCGAAGGCAACCGAAACAATCGCGGCTGAGGGTTTCCCGGTTGCGCAATCGGAGTAATGGTTCCAATTTCGACGAAACCAAAACCCAGCGTAGCCATCTCATCCAGCCATCGCGCGTCTTTATCGAATCCAGCGGCCAACCCCACAGGATTTGGAAACTTCAACCCCGCCACTTCCGTAACGAGGCGGTCTGAATGAACTGAAAACCAGCGCTTCATGAGCCAGGCCAAGCCCGGAATGCGGCAAGTAATTTGCAACATTTTCATGGTCATTTCGTGCGCGGTTTCCGGCTGAATTCGGAAAATCAGGGGTTTGATCCAAGCGTACATGAGCGCGAAAATACATCGTGAACTCCTGAAAAGTGTTGAAAAATATGTGGATAGCGGTATCCGCCTGCCCCTATGAACCAAGCTCTCAAGCGGATAGATTTGATTCCCAACGATGAGGAACGCAGGATTATTCAGTTGGATGACGAAGAGGAGGCTCACAGAAGAGCAAGTGGCCACGTTTTTTGTGGACACCACCTTCGAGACGGTCGAAAACGGTTGGCCTGAAGTTGCCGACTTCTTGAACGGATGCACAGGATTCGAGCAATCCCCGGCATTGGACCCTGAGGATTATGGCCGGTTTCTGATGATCATTGTTTCCGCCAACATTCAAATGATTCCCAAGCATTTTGATAGCGGTGTTGATCGACAAGTCATTCAACGAATCTGCAGCAAGTTTGCTCGCGCACTCGATATAGCCCCTGAAACGTTTGCCGGTAAAGTGAAGCAGTATCGGGCATTTATGAAACAGATCAATCGGCCATCGAAGAATGTCAGCACGGCAATGACCCGCGCCGTATTTTACAAGTACCATTTGAACCAGTACCAAGATGCGTATTTCCGGGACATGAACACTCCTGAACCCAACATCCAAAGGGACTTGAAGCAACTCATGGAACATTTCTTGTGGGATTGGGATGCGTTTACCGAATCCTACCGCGTCGTAGCGGCCAGCGCCTGATCACATCATCCGCTCGATGTCCCGCGAAACGTCTTTGTCTTTGAGGCTTTCTCGCTTATCGTGCAGTTTCTTGCCCTTGGCAATGGCAATCTTCAGCTTGGCGTAACCACTATCCGAAATGAAGCAGAGTGTGGGTATGACCGTGACCCCCGTGTCTTTCAATTTGCGCTCCAGCTTTTTCAATTCGGACTTTTGCAACAACAATTTGCGCGGCCGTCTCACTTCGTGTGGGGTATAACCCGCGTTGGGATATTCGGCGATGTACATATTAAACACAAAGAATTCTCCATTCCAAAATCGGCCATAGGACTCTGTAATGCTCGCCTTGCCTCGGCGAATTGACTTGATTTCAGAACCAACCAATTGCATGCCAGCGGTAAATTCGTCTGCCAAAAAATACGTGTAAGATGCCTTCTTGTTTTTGATTGCACTGGCCATAACACAAAAGTACTCAACCAAAGCACTCAAGCCGCCCTACCTTTGACACATGTTGATTCCACCGTCCACATCCGCCGAGCTCAAGTCCATGCCCAAAGTGGAACTGCATTGCCACTTGGAACTCGCCATACGTCCGAGCACTTTGCTTGAATTTGCTCTCGACCACGGCCTTGACGTGTCAACGGACGACGCTTTCGCAGAGGCATTTTTGATTCAAGAACCCATGGGAGCGCTGCAATCGGTATTGCACAAGTTCCTGAATACGAGGGACGTCATCAGTGAGGCGCATTGGATGGAACGCGTTGCTTTTGAAGTTTGCGAAGACATGTTTTTGGAGTCCAACGTTCGGATCCTTGAACTCCGATATGCGCCCAGTTTCTTGTTGGACCATCACACCGATATGCATGCAGACCAATAGCAAGAAGCCATCATCCGAGGGGTGGAACGCGCCGAAAATACTTACCCCATGGCCGTGGGCTTGATTTGCATCTTGCAGCGAACCAAAAACGTGGAAGAGAATGAAAAATGTGTCGATATTACGCTCACTCCTCAAAATCGTTTCATCGCATTGGATATAGCTGACAAAGAACTGGATTTTGATCCTGAGCCCTT
>CAXDQP010000335.1:0-2550 GCA_963991335.1 uncultured Flavobacteriales bacterium | reverse complement strand
GTTCACCTCCATTCAGTTCTAACACCTCCACTTCAATATCCGAGCTATTCGCCATTGGAATCCGGTCTTCAATGACGAGATCAATCGGTCGATTATGCTGGTTCTCAACCGCCAATTCGAAGGATTGAGTGGTTTTTCGAGACCCTCCAAAAACGCTGCTGGAACACAAATCAATGAGGCGTTCCCGAGAGCATCGCACCTGCGGATCTTGCCCAAGAGGCAGCCTCAGTGTATCTCCTGGGGCTGGCAATTCCAATTGAAAGGTGCCTCGGTGCATCCCATTCGTTGAAATATTCATCGCACCTGAGAGCATCTTCTGTTTCGCCCATGCATCAGCGGAGACCAACTGATACGCCTCATCTGAAAACGCTGGAAGAGAGAGATATGTGAGCTTTCCACTGAGTGGAAATGCATCGATGTATATGCGTTCCGGGACACCGGTTCCTGCAACAAAAACCAAATCTTTCGGCTTAAAATCATACCGTGCCAGAACGCCGCTTGTGGGTGAGGAAGTAACCAACTCACCATCCTGTGCCAGCAACTTCTGCTGTGGCTCATCCTCGCTCGCTTCGATCGCTGGTGTCCATTCGTACGCATTGGTGGACTGACTGCGTGCTATGCTCAGGGGCTGCGGAGAAGTTACCGGAGGGGCTAACGATTGGATGGGACGGCCAACGGTAAAGGTGAGCGGAACATCCTCCCAATCATTTCCCGTCGATTGCTTCACCCGAGCAAACCGCTTGACCCCGATGTCTCCATTCGCATCAACGCTCGCGTCATAAACCGGTGACCACGATGCGTCGCGCGCTACATACATTATGGTTACGTTCGCCTGAGCCAGCGGAGGACCCGAAAGTTGAAGGACGAATTGGCCTTCCCGCTTTTTCTTTTTTTCATCCCACTGGCTGATCTCGCCATTGATTTTTTCCTTTTCCTTTTCGAGCTCCTCCATTTCCAATTGGAGCTCCAGCATCAGGTAATTCAATTCGGTCACGCGTTTTCTCCAAAAATCAGCGTGTTCCAGGAGGTCTTCAACCAACAAAAGCTCATTTCCTGAGACTTTTCTATTGGCTTGGATCATGGATAATTCTTCGCTGTAAGCCTGATTCAGCGCCGTGCGCATGGCAAAAGTTTCACGGTTGGATTTCAAATCACTATCGAGATCTTTCAACGCAGCATCGACTTCACTTTTCACTCCCCTTGCCATGGATTTTCGGTGAAGGCTACTGACCAATGACCAACCATCCGACAATTTCACTTGCAGCATATTCGCACTGATGTTCTTCGTCAATGCGCCCACAACGCAATTGACTCTTCCCTCCTCGTTGAGTTGAACCGAGCCACTTCGAACGATTCGCGCACCTGACTCATAAACAGAAACTTCCTCAATGGGCCAAACCACATACAACTCCTGCGCAAAACAATCCGCGGAGTGATATACCAAGCCGCCAATCAAAAGGACAAAAGAAAATACCTGCTTCATGACTTTGAATTTCTATTCGGTGCAAATTACGGTATCCTGCGCGATGCCGTAACCCGCCCAAAGACCAATTCCACCTTCTACATTCGAGGTCATGTTCGCAGGAAGTGCGAAAGGACTGCCCTGGCTTAAAATGAGGTTTTCATAACTTCGAAGCGCCTGAAAAACGGCCCGATCCGTGGAACAAAGGCGCACCGCTACCGTAACGCCAAATTTGAAGTAACCCTCTTCTGGACTTTGTGAAAAATCATCGTCCCAAGCCGTGCTTCCTGCGGCTGCACCGCGGAAAACAGAAAACTCAAACTCCAACCCATTGAAAAAGGCATCGTCAAAAACGCTGCCAAGCGGGGCCACGTAATCAGGATCCTTCATCGCTCCCGCCATTGGATCCCACTCCGGACGAATGTTGAGCCGCTGGGCGAACCAACGGTATGAATCGCCAGAATCCGGTGGGTCCTGCATTGCGGCGTATATCACCCCCAACGTATCCTGCGTTCCGGGCGTCACCCACCAGACGGAGTCCAGTGAAACCGGCTGGGGAATGAATGTTGAAGCCGACAAAGATTGATCATCAATGGTCACATCGAGAAGGTGGTCTTTGCCAATCTGACCGACAGCATTTTCGTCAAAAGAAGTGTAGACACACAAGTTCATCGAAGCAAGTAATTCCTCCGGTAAGCTCAACAAATCAGCAGCTTCCTCCAACAGCACTCCAGTGAGGTCACCGGTGCAGAGCGGCACCAATGGAAACACTTCTTCTCCGATGGTCATCACCACTTCTGCATCGGGCAAAAACGATTGAGCAATGGAACTTGCGTCTACGGCATCAAAATACCCTTGAGCCTTTCCCACGAAGACAAGCGGCGGCTCATCTGAGAAAATCTTCCCATCCAAAACATACAGATCCGGAGCCTCTGGGAGCTCTACTTCAATCGATTGCTGGCATGACTGCAGTCCCAAAAAAAACAAAAAAGGCAAACACCCCAAGTAAAAGGAAGATGAGAAAGTAGAAGAGGTCATTCGTTTGATTTTCGCTGGTGGCTGTTGGGATAACAAAGATTGCTTCGTTG
>CAXDQP010000334.1:0-2566 GCA_963991335.1 uncultured Flavobacteriales bacterium | reverse complement strand
ATGGAAATACGAACACATAATATTCGTATGATGGCGCTTATCAATACTACGGAGGAGTGGAGAACCAACTGATTGTTGCCTACACCGATACAGAGGAGTATTTTCCATTTCCATTCAATGTTGATGATAGCTGGGAAGATACTTTTGCGGCGACATTTGGAGCAGCGGGGATCACATTTGAGCGCTCAGGAACGATTTCGACGAACTGTGTGGCTCAGGGGTCGTTGACACTTCCGGGGGGACAGGTTTTGGAAGATGCGTATCGCATCTCTGTGAGTGAATACTTGATGGACTCCACATTCCTTGGGACGTACGAAGTTTTTACGGAAGGGGATTATTGGTTTGTGGAAGACTACCCACTTGTCGCTTTTGCCAATTTGACACAAACCACATTTGACACAACGACAGGAGGGGAGCCCATCACACAGGAGAATTCATTTTCCGTTTGGATGGAGTCCTATACAGTGGGCATTGACCCGGTTGTTGAGGCTCCTTGTTGGTCGATGACGCCCAATCCTGCATCTGCGCAGCTTACCATAGCACGCGGCAATTTTCAATTGCCTGTCGAATGTGTGGTGTACGGACTGGACGGTCGTGAAATGATGCGAGAGCTGATTCACCCGGGCATCCAAGTGAGTCGATTGGACGTGAGTCATTTGACCGAAGGCATTTATATGGTGCACTTGGGCGAAAGTCAGCAAGCACAGCGTTTGGTGATCCAGCGCTGATTCTGCGCTCGGTTCCTTCAGTACGCCCGGTCGTTCCGTCCCTCCACGAAGTAGACAAATGCACGGTTAACCACCTTGTTTCCGCCCGGCGTTGGGAAGTTACCGGTGAAGTACCAGTCACCGGTATGGTCCGGGCAGGAAGCGTGCAAACCTTCGATGGTCTGGAAGACAATTTTCACCTCGGATTTCATCTCTTTTGGCGTGAGCAGCAACGAGATTTCCTCACTGATTTCGTCTGCGGAGAAGGGCGCATAGATGGCTTTGACGCGGTTGACGTTCTCTTCTTTCGGCAGCTCCAATTCTTTTTTGCACGCTGCGTAAGTGTCATCGATCACATGCTCCAATCCGCGCTTTTTGAGCAAGCTAATGGCCGCTTGGAACGCAATGAAATCCCCCATTTTGGCCATGTCAATTCCGTAACAATCGGGGTAGCGAATTTGCGGAGCGCTCGAAGCGACTACAATGCGTTTGGGCTCGAGTCGATCGAGGATGCGCAAGATGGATTTCTTCAAGGTCGTGCCGCGAACGATGCTGTCATCAATCACGACAAGGTTATCCTTTCCTTTTCGGACCGTGCCGTAGGCAATGTCGTAAACGTGTGCCACCAAATCGTCTCGCCCCGTGTCCTCGGTAATGAAGGTCCGGAGTTTTGCATCTTTGATGGCAATTTTTTCAATGCGCGCTCTTTCGTCGAGAATGGCGCGCACCTCCTCAGGATCCGGATTGGGACCCATGCCAATGATTCGTGAGATTTTCGCCTGATTGAGGTAATCCTCGAGCCCTTTGATGAGACCATAAAAGCACACTTCAGCGGTGTTGGGAATGAAACTGGAAACCGTGTTGTCGAGGTCATGCTCCACAGCCTCGATGATTTGAGGAACCATGTTGCGCCCCAATTCCTTGCGCTCGTTGTAGATGTCTTTGTCGTTGCCTCGGCTGAAGTAAATCCGTTCGAAACTGCATGCGGTGCGGTTGCCAGGTGTTTTCACTTCAGGCATGCTGACCTCGCCATTCCGTTTGATGATCAACGCATGGCCCGGCTCCACTTCCTGCCCCCGGTCAGCGGTAACTTTGAAGGCGGTTTGAATGACCGGACGTTCGCTCGCAACCCCCACTACTTCGTCGACTTCAAACCAACACGCAGGACGAATTCCGTTGGGATCCCGCATGACGAATGCATCTCCGTGGCCCACCAGTCCGCACATGACATAACCTCCATCCAAGGAGTTCGCAGCATGTTTGAGGATTGTGGGTATTTCCAAGTTTTCGGCGATGCGCTCGGAAATCTCGGTGTTTTCCAGTCCCGCATTCTTCAATGAGTCAAAAATGCGCTGATTCTCAACATCCAAGAAATGACCAATGCGCTCCAAAATGGTGACGGTATCGGCCTGCTCTTTCGGATGCTGCCCCAAACGCACGAGCTTATCAAAAAGCTCGTCGGTGTTGGTCATGTTGAAGTTTCCCGCCACGACCAGGTTGCGCGTGCGCCAGTTGTTTTGACGCAGAAACGGGTGGCAATTTTCAACTTCGTTCTTGCCGTATGTCCCATAGCGCAGGTGGGCGAGGAAAAGTTCCCCTGTGAATGCGCGTTCCCGTTGCAGGAAGGAAGCGTCGCTCAGCTCAGATTTGTCGAGCCCTTCAAAGCGTGGCATGATGCGACTGAAGACATCTTGTATGGGCCGTGAATCCACGGATCGGATGCGCGATATGTAACGCTTTCCGGGTGGAACATCAATCTTGATATTGGCGAGGCCCGCCCCGTCATGCCCCCGGTTGTGCTGCTTCTCCATGGGCAAGTACCTCTTGTTCAGGCCATAGAAAGCCGTACCGTGCATGTC
>CAXDQP010000333.1:0-2616 GCA_963991335.1 uncultured Flavobacteriales bacterium | reverse complement strand
GACATCCTCAATTGGGCGCGCCCCAATTTATTTCACGCGCGGACTGGAGTTCCGTTGAGGTTGAGCCGGGGGTGTGGTTCATGGATTTGCTCGAATCGGGCCCTTCCATTTTTGAACTCCTCGGATATTTGCCGGAATGGGTGACCATGCAAGGGGCGGGACTGTTGAACCCGCTGGGTGACGTCTCCGGAGGACAAGACTTTTTTGATGCACGCTATCCTCCGCAATTGCAGTTGGATTTGGAATGGCCGCTTCGCGGAGCCATTGAGCAATTTACCGTGGAACAGGTCTTCGACTTCGATGGAACGGATTTGCCTCAATTTGAGGGGGATCTCGTCCTGCGATTGACCAATGGATTTCCCGTGGAATGGGAATTCAATGCAGAGTGGTTGCACCCCAATGATGCCTTTCCCTCCGAATTCATAGAAGGAATATTGCCTTCTTTTGGGGATGATTCAGGCGCGTCCAATGCCGTGGAATGGCGCTTGCCAGTGAACGATTTGCGGTTGAAAAATCCAAGTGAATTGCTTTTTTCCGCGCGCATGGACTCCGAAGGCGAAGTGGCCTTTACAGGCAATGAACGCTTGCGTCTCCAAGTATCCATTGAAGGAACCCATCAAGTCACTGTCGAATGAACGTTAACGGCTCATCCGCTGCGGCGAAACTTGTTTGCTTCCTGCTTTTGGCTTGGCTATCCGTGCCACTAGCGGGTGCTAGCCTTCATCCAAAGTCCTTGGTTGATTCCACACTGTTGGCGTCGGAACCTCGAGACACCTCGCGCTTTTTGCCTTGGTCATTGACGATGTGGGGCCAACATCGTTCCAATACTATGGACCATCAATTGGGACAGTTGCTCGTGCGTGGTGGTAATATCGATCGAAGCATGGTGGATGCGGCGAGGGAAATACAAGGGGGCGATATGGGAAGCTTTGGATTTTCTTCTGGCGTTCAGTTGCACGCTCGCTCGCGGCAAATGTGGAAGGAAACGAATTGGCGGCTTTGCGGTTCTGTGCAAGCGCGATGGATTGGTGATTCACGCTGGACGCCTGAGATGTATGACTTGGTTCTTACGGGCAATGCCGGGCACCTGGGACGTTGGGATGTTTTGGACGGCACGCGTGCGCGCAGCTCCGCATGGCTCAATGCTGCAGTGGGAATCGAAGGCAGGCATCAAAATCGCGTGGAATTGGGTTTGGTGTATCGCCCGTTTCAATATGAAGGCTTGATTGAAACGGGGTATTTTTATGTGAACGAAGACGTTGACGACATGTTCGCGTCGATGCGCGCAAAAGCACGGTTGAGTCGAAAAGCGGCCTGGGGTCTGGCGCTGAATGCGGAGTGGCATTTTCTCCGAGAAGAGGCGCCGTTTGCATTCCATGTTCAACTGCGCAATTTTGGCGCGGTGATATCGCCCAATCCGCTGCGATTTGCCGTGGACACGGTCTTGGAGACCTCTGGTTTGCCGTTATCGGGAGCGGGATGGTCGATCGCCTCGTTGCAAGAAGAGGGGTTCGCGGAAGGGTTGTATACCGCGGACTCTTCCGGTGTGGATTTGCAACTGTTGCCGGGTCGATTGGACTTGAGTTTTGAATACCCCGTTTCGCCCCGCACAGGATGGGATGTACAAGTGCAGATTGGGGAGTGGATGCCGTTGCCCCGTGCCATTTCGGGCTTGCGCCGAGCGTTTGGAAAGCACTGGCAGGCGGGTGTTCAAGTCATCGCCGGCGGTTGGGGCCGTGTGCGGCCTGCAGCTTGGGCCCGTTGGCGGATGCCCAATGAGCGCGCAATCATGATTTATGTGGAAGATCCATGGGGCTGGGGAAGTGATTCCGCTTATGGCCGTGGGGTCACTTTGCGATACGAGTCTCTCTGATGTGGCAATTCGCTGCGCAGTTCCGAACTTAGCGGCATGGCAAAACAACCGTATGGTTCTGAAAAGTGGATGAAGCAACCTTCGCAAACGACGGGTTGGACAGCAGGTAATAAGCTGCAAATCATTGCAGGGCCTTGCGCAATTGAAGGCGAAGAAATTGCCAATCGCGTGGCAGATGGCGTAGCAGAAGCGTGCACAGCGTTGGATTTACCGTTCATTTTCAAAGGATCTTATCGAAAAGCGAATCGCTCACGTTTGGACAGCTTTACGGGCATTGGTGACGAAAAAGCCTTGGCCATTTTGCAGGCCATTGGCCAGCGGATGGGCATCCGGACGACGACGGATATCCACGCAGCGGATGAAGCGGCTATGGCCGCGGATTGCGTGGATGTTCTGCAAATTCCGGCCTTCCTGTGCCGTCAAACCGATTTGCTGGTGGCAGCGGCCAAAACAGGAAAGGTTGTCAATGTGAAGAAGGGGCAATTCTTGGCGCCCGAGGCGATGGAACATGCGATCCGAAAGATCCACGAATCTGGAAATACGAAGGCCTGGCTGACCGAGCGTGGCACCATGTTGGGCTACCAGGACATGGTGGTTGATATGCGCGGGTTCCCTGTCATGCGTCAATTTGGCCCCGTCATCGCTGACATTACCCACAGCTTTCAACAGCCCAATCAACCTTCGGGCGTGACCGGCGGCAATCCTGGGTTGATTGCTACGGTTGGCAAAGCGGCTGTAGCTGC
>CAXDQP010000332.1:0-2619 GCA_963991335.1 uncultured Flavobacteriales bacterium | reverse complement strand
CATTGGCTAGTGCAAAAGCGAGCTCCTGCTCTGGTGTGGCTCCTGCTTCTTGCATGTGATACCCCGAGATGGAAATGGAATTGAATTTGGGCATGTGTTCGGCTGTAAACCTAAAAATATCCGAGATGATGCGCATGGAAGGCACGGGGGGATAGATGTAAGTATTCCTCACCATAAACTCCTTCAGAATGTCATTTTGAATCGTCCCCATCAGCGCTTTCAATTCCACTCCTTGCTCTTCGGCTGCGACAATGTAGAAGGCCAGAATAGGCAGCACGGCGCCATTCATGGTCATGCTCACGGACATTTCGCCCAGGGGAATGCCATCGAACAAACGCTTCATGTCCTCCACCGTGTCAATGGCCACTCCGGCCATCCCCACATCGCCTGTTACGCGGGGATGGTCGCTATCGTATCCCCGATGCGTTGCAAGATCAAATGCGACACTCAGTCCTTTTTGGCCTGCTGCCAAATTCGCTCGATAAAATGCATTGGACGCTTCGGCAGTAGAAAAACCGGCATATTGACGGATGGTCCATGGACGTGCCGTGTACATACTGGCGTATGGACCGCCTAAATAAGGCGCTTGACCCGGGCCAAACATTTCATGTTCCTCGCGCCGAGGCGTCTCGGGGTAATGCGGTTTCTGATTCATAGCTTGGATTCAAGGTAAGCAGACCATGCAGCATCTAGCAGAGTGGAAGACCAACGGTCCATGGTACGGCTGCCTCCCATCGGATCAAAGGTTCGATGCAAACCGGCTTCTTCCCGCATCAAATGTTGGATATTCCGCGCCCACCGCAAGGCGTTTTCATCCGGAGGAAGCTCGGACTTGGACTTCATGTGCGGAACGGTTTCCAAACCATCGGCTCCACCTATGACTGCAGCATAGGAGGCAACTGTCAAATCGATCAGGTGGTCGGTTTCCAATTCATCACGGAACGTCACATCCGATGTAACTGCATCAATCCAAACCGCTCGGTCGTCCAATTTATTTGCAGCAAGCCAGCGCGACCAAAGCGCTCGCAACGCCCGCAGTCCAGCCACCTCCTCCATGACATCTACAGATGTCCACCATCGCCAAACCATGCGATTGAGCTCATCTTCAACAAACGCATCTGAGGCCTTTGCCCACTTCAGCCAATGGTCCAACATCAGGCAATGCTCGACCAATGCTTCCTTCAGGTTCAAGCCCCTCAATCGATGGTCGGATGCACCAAATCGCCAGATCCGCAAATGCGGTGCCTTGTCCAGCATTCGCCAATGATCATTCATCTGAGCGGACCCAACCGCTGGTGTTATATCCAGTCCGCAAGAGCCGCGCCATCCTGCATCTAACAGTGCATGCACATCCAATTTATTCGAATGAAACAGCTTCTGTTCCACGTGCAGTTCCACCATATCCATATGCACGCCATCGAACCACGTCATATCACAATCAGTAGCGTCCAAACGCAAACCAGCAACGCCATTCAACAGCGAGTCAAGTACTTGATCCGATGAATGAATCCTCTCTTGTAGCTGCCATGGATTCCCTTCTGAAGGATCGGCAATGCGCCTCGACGGGAATTCAAATGTCGCATCCTCTGGACTCCAGATTGGCCGCTCCCATGACGCATTGGACGGGGAAATGGAATCACCGACAGCTGTGCGCCATTTCTTGAGGTCAAACGCTGGGAAGGAATTCCATCTAGTTTCTGGCATGCTTCAAATTTACAAAACCAAGAACCGATGAGAATTCAATGGCCCGTCGTTAATTTTAGATCATGAAACGACCGATACTCTGGGAGCAATTTGAAGCGATACAGCTTGAGGTGGGACGCATTTTAAGCGTGGAGCGATTTCCCGAAGCAAAAAAACCAGCCTACATCATTGTTGCCGATTTCGGGCCGATCCGTGGAACGCGTAAATCATCTGCCCAGCTTACCCATCGCTACAACCCTGAATATCTGGTCGGGAAGCAAATCGTTGGGGTCACCAACTTTCCGAAAAGACAGATTGGCCCCATGATGTCGGAGTTCCTCATTCTGGGGGCGTTGGATTCGGAAAACGGAACGGCCATCCTTCAGGTCCTTGAAAATGTCGACCACGGCACTTCCGTTGCATGATGCTTGGGGGATTCCATTCAGGTGCATAGCTTCGCCGGATGGCTCTGCGCAACAAAGCAATCTTCTTGGACCGGGACGGCGTCATCAATCATGACCCCGGTGATTACACAAAAAGCATCGAAGAGTTTACCATCCTGCCCACGGTCATGGAGGCGCTCAATGCATTGCAAGCGGATGGATACAAGCTAATCTTAATCACGAATCAAGGCGGCATTGCCAAGGGTTTGTACGGTCACGACGAGGTAAAAACGATTCACGATTATTTCGTTTCGCAGTGCGATGAACACGGAATTGAAATTACCGATATCTTCTACAGTCCACACCATCCTGATTATGGGGAAAGTTTGACAAGAAAACCCGGAGGACTCATGGTCGAAAAAGCGTGCGCCAAGCACGCGATTGACCCCAAGCAATCATGGATGGTTGGCGATAAACTGCGTGACCTTCAAGCCGGTGAAGCCGCGGGAGTCGCTGGCATTCAAATTCCTGTCAATGGTCCTCTGTTGAATTA
>CAXDQP010000331.1:0-2621 GCA_963991335.1 uncultured Flavobacteriales bacterium | reverse complement strand
CACTAGATCGCTCGTCGGCAGCGTCAGATGTGTATAAGAGACAGCTTCTGCTTCTTATGATTGGAAGCATGCAAGGCTTTGCCATCGAGCGAATTGAAAATGGCCGCAAGAAGCAACTGCCTACACCTGAAGACTTGCATCCCAATACACGGTTTGTAACCAACAGCCCTTTGCGCACCATCACCAACAGCAAAATGCTCGAGAAAGTCGCGAACGAAGCCGGTGTTGGGTGGGGCGAACATCAGGAAATGCTGCGCAAAATCTTCCGAAGCCTCACGGAGCATGAGGAATATTCGGATTACATGAATTCGGACGAAAGAAGTTTTCGACACGACCGCGAATGCCTAATTCGCATGTTTCGAAAGCACATGATCAATCATGAGTTGTTTCAAGAAAACCTCGAAGAATTGAGTATTTTCTGGAACGATGATTTGGACTTGGCCGCATCCATGGTGATCAAGACCATCAAAACCATCAAGGAAGACGCGGACGATTTTGATTTGCTTCCGCTCTGGCGAGAGGATGAAGATGACAAGCAGTTCCTTGAAGTGCTCTTCTCAAAGTCACTCTCCCAGGCTCAAGAAAACGAAGCATTGGTCACTGAAGCAGCTGCCAATTGGGAACTCGAGCGGATAGCGGTCATGGATCGAATCCTCATGAAAATGGCCTTGGCAGAAGCACGCAACTTCCCTTCGATTCCGCTCAAAGTGACGCTCAACGAGTACATCGAGCTTTCCAAATATTACAGCACGCCAAAGAGCAATGGCTTCATCAATGGAATTTTGGATGAATTGTTCGCAAAGCTGAAAAAAGATGGAACCATCAAGAAATCCGGGAGAGGCCTGATCGAATGATTTGGGGAAAAACAAAACGCAAGGTCCACCCCATGGATTCTTTTCAAGCGTCAATAACCCTGATTGCACTCGGTTTTTTGCTGCTAACGACTGCTTGCCAAAGCCCATCCAGTGGTGAGGTCACCACTTCCTTGGTGCACATCGAAGCCTCTGCGCAAGACCGAGCTTCTGGGAGTACGCGCCTGACGCCGGCCATCACATTCACCGACACCCTTCTCGACCTGGGAATCATTGCCGAAGGCAATGCACAGGAAATCACATTTCCCTTTTACAACAATGGAAAAGCGCCGCTGGTGTTGGCCGATGTCAGCACTTCTTGCGGATGCACAGTAGCAAACAATTGGCCCAAGACTGCCATCGCTCCCGGACAAGGATCTGAAATTACCGTTCGATTTGACAGCCAAGGCAGGCCCGGTGAAAACCGAAAGGAAATCTTTGTCGTTTCCAACGCCACGCCTTCCACAACAACCCTTGTCATCACGGCCGACGTCATCGGTCCAAGCCGATAGCACTGACAACAAAACGCAATAAACACACCCATGAACCACATCATCTTACAAGCACAAGCAGAAGGAGGAATGAGCTTTTTTATCCTCATTGGCGGGATGTTCCTCATCATGTACTTCTTCATGATTCGACCCCAAGTCAAGAAACAGAAAGAAGCCAAATCGTTCCGTGAAGAACTCTCAAAAGGCGATAAAGTTGTCACCATAGGTGGCATTCATGGAAAGGTCGTAGACATGAATGAACGTACAGTTCTGCTCCAGGTAGATGGTGCGAAAATTCGAATGGAAAAAACCGCCTTGAATCCGGCAGGCGAAGCATCGGAAGAAGACATCAAGGCCAACGCATAACTCATGAAAAAGGCGACTCCCGGCGTTCAGAAACTGCCATCCTTGGGGCTATCACTGGTCCCCGTGCTCGCATTGATCAGTCTGCTCGCGGCCGATGTCATTGCCTTTGGAGAAGATAGTTCTTACGGCGCGAACCAGATTGCCATGCTCCTCGCAGCGCTGGTTGCTGGGGGAATTGGTATGATTCAAGGAACGAAATGGGAAGCCATGTCCAAAGCCATGTCAAACTCAGTCGCTCAAACGACCGAGGCACTTTTGATTCTGCTCATGATCGGCGCCCTGTCCGGGACGTGGCTTTTGGCAGGCATCATCCCAGCTTTCATTCATTATGGCCTCCAAGTGCTGGAGCCGGGAATATTTTTATTTGCGGCATGCATCATTTGTGGTGATCTCTCCCTCGCTACAGGAAGTTCATGGGGAACCGTTGGCACCATTGGCATTGCACTAATCGGCATTGGCACCGCGCTCGGTTTGAGCCCAGGTTGGATTGCAGGCGCCATCATTTCTGGCGCTTACTTTGGCGATAAAATGTCGCCATTGAGCGATACGACCAACATCGCAGCTACGGTCGGTGGAACCGATTTATTCACGCACATTCGCTACATGACGATCACTACCGTTCCAAGCCTTGTGATTGCTTTGCTGGTATTCTTAGTGGTGGGGTTTGGTGGAGCCGCTGCCGATGGAAATTTCGAAGCTTCCTTCGCGTCAGAATTGGGCAATGCTGTATTTGGCACCTTCAACATTCACGCGGGACTGTTCGTCGCTCCCATTGCAGTGCTGGTCATGATCGCCAAAAAAGTTCCTGCTGCGGCCGCGTTGTTTATTGGTGCCATTCTTGGGGCATTGACTGCTATCATCTTCCAGCCCAACCTAATCATGACTCTCAGCACATTGGGTGAAGGAGCGTCTT
>CAXDQP010000330.1:0-2622 GCA_963991335.1 uncultured Flavobacteriales bacterium | reverse complement strand
CACGCGGTGGGAGTGCTTAATGGAAAATGCAGGGTATGCATCTCGGACCCGGGCGCGGACAGCGATCAAGTCAGGAGCGGTGGCGGTGGATGGTGATGCGTTGCGAATTCCGTCGTCCGAACTCAAGGCCGGTGCAATGGTATCCTGGACATCACTGAGCAAGCAAAGCGGTCCAAAGGACTTCGATTTGGGTGGTGGTGCGGCGAAGCAATCGAATAAGACCAAAGAGGAAAAGCCGCCGTACGAGGTGGTTTACGAGGATGATTTTTTGTTGGCTTACATCAAGCCTGCGGGAATGGTGTTTGCGTCTCCAAAACCACAAGTCAAAACGAGTTATACGCGCATGAAGCAATGGATGGAGGCCAATCGGTCCAATCTCAATGCGATTCAATTCGTCAATCGGATCGAAAAAGAATCTTCGGGCGTCTGCATCATTGCTAAGGACTTGCGTTGGCGCAAGCACTTGCAAGATCATTGGGACCTATTCACCAAACGGATGTACGTGGTGATCCAGGGCCACCTGCCAGCAGACGATGTGCTCTTTTGTTATTCTAAGGATGAGGATGGAAAGCGAAAGGACAAATTTGAATTTGAGTACCGTACGATGCGCGCGACCGCGTCCCACACGATGTTGAAAATGTCCGTTGGCTTTGACCAAGTGCCTGTATTGATGTCTGGGCTTCGTCGCTTGGAATGTTATTTGCTCGGAAAAGGAAAAGAAATTCCGGACCCAATGGGACGCTCCGGTCTGCATCTTTTTGGTGTTGATATTGAGGGGCCAGAAGGCGAAAAGGTGACCATCAAGTCACGGGTTCCGCAAGAGTTTTTGAACCTGATGAAAGGAGGCAAGGGTCCGAAGGCAGTGCCCGCTTGGAAGCGTGAGCTGCACAAAGAAAAGAGCCAAGACATGAGGCCACATAAGCGGCCGGGATCTGCGAGAAAATAGAAGACGCAAAAAACGCAACCGATTGAGTTGCGTTTCGCATAGGTGTTCTTAAAGTTGATAACGTCCTTCCAGCCAGTCCCTCAATTCAATTGAGTCTTTCGGGTTCAGGCTTCGAAATGCAATTCGCATCGCTCTGCGGATCATGACCGGTTCACCGTGTACGTGCCTGATTAAGGTTTTGTACTGTTCCAAAGCGCCGGGCGCTTGAGGGATGGGAATACCGGTTAAGGACATGATTTCGAATTGTAAGAATCGTTCATTTCCTACGATGGGTGAAGGCGTAATGTTTCAATGACGGACGAGAAATTGCAATGGCACATAGGTATGTCTTTGATTTTCAACTAGGAACAAGAAAAGCACTGGGACGTTTCCCAATGCTTCACTTAACCTAAACCAAATTCTCTGGCACAGATTGCCAGGTTCTTAACGCCTGATGTATTCCAATCACCATGCCAAAACTTATGTTTCATGGCGAACTCCATCCAACACCAGTTAAATTCGCAGGGTAAAACCATTGAAATGAGCAAAGCCGTTTACGTCCTGTCTGCCGTCCGAACACCCATGGGAAGCTTCCTGGGGTCATTATCAACAGTCCCAGCAACTCAATTGGGTTCGGTCGCCATTCGAGGTGCTCTGGATGCCGCAGGCATTGCGCCCATTGAAGTGCAAGAGGTCATGATGGGCAATGTGCTGCAGGCTGGATTGGGTCAAGCTCCTGCTCGTCAGGCGGCCATGGCCGCGGGCATTCCGGATTCCGTTCCATGCACCACCATCAACAAGGTATGTGCGAGTGGCATGAAGTCCATCGCGTTGGCTTCCCAGTCCATTGCTTTGGGTGATGCCGACGTCGTTGTCGCTGGAGGCATGGAGAACATGAGTCAGGTTCCGCACTATTTCTCCGGCCGCACGGGGTCAAAGTTCGGAGACATGAAGATGCAGGATGGAATGCTCCTTGATGGACTGACGGATGTTTACAATTCCACGCACATGGGGAATTGTGCAGAGTTGTGTGCGAAAGAACACGCCATTTCGCGGGAAGCACAAGATGAATTTGCCATTGCCAGTTATGAGCGTGCCGCTGCAGCATGGGAAGCAGGCGCTTTTCAAACGGAAGTAATTCCTGTGCAGGTGCCGCAACGACGTGGCGATGCCATCGAGGTAGCTGAGGACGAGGAGTTCAAGGCAGTTAGAATGGACAAGATTCGAGGATTGCGTCCCGCCTTCCAAAAAGAGGGGACGATCACGGCAGCAAATGCTTCTACCCTGAATGACGGTGCGAGTGCCTTGGTCTTGGCTTCTGAAGAGGCTGTCAGTCGACTTGGACTCAAGCCGATTGCAAAAATTGTGGCTTGTGCGGATGCTGCTCACGAGCCTGAGTGGTTCACTACTGCTCCCGCAAAGGCAGTTCCAGTGGCACTGTCAAAGGCGCAATGGAAGCAGGACGATGTTGATCTTTGGGAATTGAACGAGGCATTTTCAGTGGTAGGCATTGCCAATATGGAACTATTGAAATTGAATCCAGACGCGGTGAATGTCAATGGCGGTGCGGTGGCCCTCGGTCATCCGCTGGGTTCAAGCGGATCCCGAATTGTGGTTACCCTTATTCACGCCCTTCGCAACCGAGGGTTGTCCAAAGGTGGAGCGGGAATTTGCAATGGTGGGGGGGGCGCTTCGGC
>CAXDQP010000329.1:0-2624 GCA_963991335.1 uncultured Flavobacteriales bacterium | reverse complement strand
GCCAAGTGGTTCTAGTGGATGCACTGGAGGATGCGCGCTATGCGCAATTGAATGCCCTGGGGGGGGCGGAATCATTGCAGAGTTTTATGCAGCGCATTCGACGGCATGGGAAGGAGTCGGAATTGAAGGAGATCTTGGGCGACTATGCGGTGCGCGTCGTGCTGACGGCCCATCCAACGCAATTTTATCCCGGCAATGCACTTGCCATTATCACCGATTTGGCGAAGGCAATGGAAAACAATGACTTGGTGAGCATTCGCAAGTTGTTGCATCAACTGGGATTGACGCCTTTCTTCCAGTCCGAACCGCCTTCGCCCTATGACGAAGCCGTGCGTCAATCGTGGTACTTGGAAAATGTCTTCTTCCATGCGGCGCCCGAATTGTATGCCCGGGTTGCCCAGACCTTGGACGATGCCTCAGCAGAGGCGCTCAGCGAGCAACTGATATCCATTGGCTTCTGTCCAGGGGGAGACCGTGATGGCAATCCTTTTGTGGATGCGAAGACAACTTGGCATGTGGCGGAGCGATTGCGAATGACATTGCTTCGATGCTACCGCCGTGAGATTAGAGACTTGCGCCGACGCATCACCTTCAAGCATGTTTCGTCCCAATTGGATCTTCTGCAAGACCAAATCGAATTCGCGATGTTGCATCCCGATGATCAGCGACTGTCCGTGGTGTCTCTCTCTGAAAAGCTGGAAGAGTTGGCGGTATGGGTGGCGGAACACTCGAATGGGTTATACCTCAGTAAGATTCGTGGGTTTCAATTCAAGTTGCGGCTGTTTGGTTTGCACTTTGCCAGCTTGGATATTCGACAAGATAGTCGTGTAATCCAGAGTGCATTGCGCAGCGCATTGTCCGCAGGAGGACAAGATTTGGCTGTATATGAGGCCATGGCTCCCAGCGAAAAAGTTGATTTCTTGATGTCGGCAGACTTACCTGCTGACGTGGACGGCTTGGATGAAGAACGCCACCAAGATGTTCTTGAATCGCTCCGGGTCATGTCGCGCATACAAGATCACAATGGTCCGCGGTCATGTCATCGTTTCATCATCAGCAATTGCAGAGGCATCATAGATATCGCTGCCGTTGTAGGCTTGGCGAGGATGGCTGGTGTCTGGAAGAAGATGGAGTTGGATGTTGTGCCGTTGTTTGAAACCATTGATGACTTGGCAAATGCCCAATCGGAAGTGCAGTTGATGTATGCTCACCCCATTTACCGGGCACACCTCAGTGCGAGGAAGGAAAAACAGACGGTGATGCTTGGATTCTCTGACGGAACAAAAGACGGTGGCTATTTGCAGGCAAACTGGTCCATTTATCAGGCCAAAAGGCGCTTGACCGAACTTTCGCGATCTGCCGGTGTGACGGTGCTGTTTTTTGATGGGAGAGGGGGACCACCCGCGCGTGGAGGCGGAAATACCCATCGCTTTTATGCTTCGTTGGGATCAGACGTCGAAAACACTGAGATTCAAACGACCATTCAAGGTCAAACGATCAGTTCCAATTTTGGCATCCCCAAATCGGCAGGTTTCAATTTGGAATTGCTTCTTACCGCTGGTTTGCAAAGTCGCCTCTTTGAAGATGCCCAGACCGAATTGTCCAGCACGCAATCCGATTTGATGGAGGAGCTGGGGCAATTGAGTTATGAGTATTATTCAAAACTGAAAGCGCACGAGCAATTCATGCCCTACCTATCGACGTGGGGAACGCTTAAGTATTATGGTGAAACAAACATTGGGAGCCGTCCAACGAGTCGGGCGAAAAAAGGCGAACTGACGTTTGGCGATTTGCGGGCCATCCCATTTGTGGGATCATGGACCCAGTTGAAACAGAATGTTCCAGGATTTTTCGGGCTTGGTCAGGCTTTGGCTCATTTGGATTCACTCGGGAGATTGGGCGAAGCGTCTGATCTTTATGCGCAAAACTCTTTTTTCAGGGCCTTGGTGGAGAATAGCATGCAGAGCATGGTCAAGAGCGATTTTAGGCTCACAGCCCACTTGGAGCACGATGCGCAATTCGGAGGAATCTGGCAGTTGATTCATGATGAATACCAGCGAACAAAGCGCTATTTGCTCCTAATCACCGGACAATCTGAATTGATGGAGCGGAATCCACATATACGAGAAAGCATCGCATTACGCGACGGTATTATTCGCCCTTTGTTGGTCATTCAACACTTTGCCTTAGGAGAGATTGAAAAAGGACAAAGCGATGGCGGTTGGGACCAAGATGTATTGAAGCGATTGGTCATCCGATCGATGTTTGGCATCATTAACGCCAGCCGGAACGCAGTTTAAGACGGAGGCATTGGCATCGGAAATGTGGGCATAAAAAAGGCGGGCCATTTGGCCCGCCTTTTTTGTTGGGGTTCGCTCCGTTATCGGAGGCCTTTGACCAAGTCCATTTCGTTGATCAGGTTGTCAGCACCGGCAAACTTGTCCAAAATCCAGAGGACATAGCGAATGTCCACAGAGATTGTGCGTTGCAATTCATCTTCAAAAGCGATGTCTCCGCTCATGGCTTCCCAGTTGCCGTCAAAAGCGCAGCCGATGAGGTCGCCATTGGCATCCATGACGGGCGAACCGGAGTTTCCACCCGTGATGTCCGTGCCGTGGATAAAG
>CAXDQP010000328.1:0-2627 GCA_963991335.1 uncultured Flavobacteriales bacterium | reverse complement strand
ACAAATCCACTACCCCCAGAACTCATGACCAATTGCCAGAGAGTAGGACGACAAGAGAAGGCCCCACTGACCCCCTGCATCGCGGCAGTATTGCGCTCCTCGTCCGCCTCATTGATGAGCAACTCAGCCTGGCCAACGATGGAATCAGGCAGCATCGTCATGGACGAACTTTCAATGTGCGCCGTGATGAAATCTATGCTTCCTTGTCCCTGCAGTCCTTTCCCATCCAACTTGATGTCCTTGGTGAATGTTGCTGCGTCTGAATAAACATCGATTCCTTCTGGCGCTGAAGTCGTTTCTAGGCCGAGGTAATAATCGTCCATTACCTTAAGTGGAAGAGGCAAGTCTCTCAGAATGCCTGCGGAAACAAGGGTGCCGTCCAATGTAAAGCCTGACTTCGTTAAGTTATCGAGCTTTTTCAGTTGAAAGGGTTTTACCGCGAAGTAAAAGTCATCGCGGGCATAAGCGCCTTCGAAAAGGTCGAATCGATCATAATAAACAAAACTCGTCACGGTGCTTTCAAATACCGGGTAGTCCGGATGCAAATCGCTTCTTCTCCCAGACCGATTGGTAGGGTAATCAATGGACAATGTGCCCGAAACCCCTTCGATTTGGCTGTTCAAACGACGTTTTCGGGGGATTCCTCGGTTGTTCAGTTCGTCCTCATTGTATACACTGAGCTGAACGGTCTCAATCGCGTCAAAGTCAATCGTGAAGTCCGAGTAGTCAAAGGCGAATGCGTCACCGGCCATTTGAATGTTGCCCGCTTGAATTCGACCATCGAACAGAAAGTCCCGGTCACGCTTAACCACAATCTCTCCATTCGCCGGATACAGTGCGACATCCTTGGCTGTACTTAGTCGAATTTTATCAATACCATTGATTTGAAAGTGCCCGTTGAGTAAGCTCCATTCTGCATTCACACCATTAACAGGACTGGAATTAAAACGAATAACGTCATAATCCTTCCGACCCGTTTTGCAGTAAATGTGCTCCTTTAATTTCGGGGTAGTTTGAACCATAAGTGACTAGGGGTAGATTTTCACATAGCCCAAGTTGGCCACTTGCTTAAGCATAACACGCGCTTGTACCTCACCCATTCGAATGTACCGGGCAAAGTCTTCGGTCATGAAACCTGAACGTCCTGAATCCCTTGTAAACCGATAGACTTCAATAACGGGATTCACGGGATCAATGCCTTGGATGGCATCAAAAGAACTCTGCTCGAAGTAGTTCGTGCTTGAAAATTGGGCAATTGATTGTCCAGCGTCAAGCGCCGAGCCCACGAGGACCGTCGGGTGGTTAATTTCCCAGAGAATACCGGAAACATCCCATTCCAAGTCATGGTGTTTGTCAAGAAAATGCTGCTGCCCTAAACCTTGTTCTTGGCGATAGGCGGCCACTTGACGTCGATCATTGTTGTAGCGGCTCTGGACATCCGGGTGGCTCAGCGTGTCTCCTCCGAAATGCATGATAAATTCAGCATTGGAGCATGACCATGCGGAAGATGAAAACAGGAATTGACTGCCATGAAATTCCATGAATGTGGTGTCAGCCTGCATAATATCAATTCGCGCTCGTTGGGTCTCATTTCGAATCCCGAGGATTTGGGAACCTTTAAACTGAACCCCTCCGGTATAATTGGTTTGAGGAAACACCTCCTTCAGTTCAATCTGCTCTTCTTCACATCGGAAGCGAGGATACGATCTCTCGACGGGGCTTTTTGCTGATTCGAGCTTGACGACGAATGTTCCCTTTAAAGGTTTTCCAGCGAGTTCTGCATGCATGATGCAACTTGGAACTTGAAATCGATCACTTTTCAAGTCAATGGTAGAAGCCGGAAGCTCAGCATAATACATGTTGGGATTGAAGGTCGTACGCTCCCAATGAGCCGTTGATGAAGCGATGCTAAGCTCTTCATCTCGAAGGTCAAACTCACCAGATGTGTTTAAGATCGTAAAATGGTCCATTTCATTTCGCGCGGTGAGCTGTGCGTTTTCGAAGATGAGCATTGGCACGTTCTGTCGCCATTCGACTTTCCACCGCATTGAGTCCACTTCCCACCAGTGTTTATTGGTGGAATAGAGGATGTTATTGGTGATCAATTCAGGCGAAATTGCGAGAAATTCGAAACCCGTTTTGCGGTGTTTTTTATTGGACCACATTCGACGCGAAAAGGAATGCCAGTCGTCCCATAGTCCTTGCTTATCCTGCGCACTCAAAGCTAAAACGGTCCGCAAGTAATTTCGAATGTCCTTGCTTCCTGACGCTCGGGCGTCTTCCAAGGCTGTCACGACCTCTTCAACCGTTTCAATCCACGCTGCCCCAGCTGGCGCAGCGCAAAGGGACGGCATGAGAGTTTTTTTTACCCAACGCCATCTTCCTTTGAAACATTATTCATCAGACTGGTCAAACGGACCTCAAGCGCATCACAGGCATCCGATTGTGCCTCAATCGTTCCGGCAAACGCAAAAAAAGCAAGAGCAGCCAGAACGAGGAGTTTGGGGCGTATGATTCGGTGGTCAAATAGGGGTAATGCAGAAAACTCCATGGTTCGAAAATTTCAACGAACCTTTGCAGCTGTCTCTTATACACATCTCCGAGCCCACGAGACCAGAGAGGATCTC
>CAXDQP010000327.1:0-2630 GCA_963991335.1 uncultured Flavobacteriales bacterium | reverse complement strand
GACTGTATTCCATTCCATCATAAGGAGAAGACCCTTCCACCTTGCCGTAAGTCAGTCGCATGGTGCTATTGGCATCGGGGAAGAATGCTTTTTCGGGAAACAAAGCCCGCAACGCAGAAGTATACTCTCCGGTAAGTGAATCCAATGCAATCGTGTGCGCACGGTATTCTCCAGCAACGCGATTGAAATAAACACTGCGCATCGCCTGAACCAACTTAAAGGCGGGATCTTTGGCCAACTTGGCAAATGCCTTGGGGCTTGGTTTATCCAGCATTCCCTGGATTTTTTCTGCATCTGCAAAGACACTTTTGTCAAAAATTGAGGAGGCCCAATCTTCCGCGTTCGTCGCGTTTTGCATCGATTCAGGAACGAATTGAACGTCCAAATGTTCCCGATAAGGATCGAGAAGCGCAGCCATAACTCCCTCATCGACTCGGGCTTCGTATTGGCGAAAATGATTTGAAGTTCTCCCTTTCAAATCCAAAATGGCTCCATCCAGCTCGCCCTTTTCCTCCAATGAATTCCAATTTTGAATCAAGGGAGCAAAGGACTGCGCGTAGCTCAAAATATCAGGTCCATAATAGACCCATTCAATGAACATGCTTCGCGCCATCTGGTATGGAAAGAGTGCTTCATTTTCCGCTTGCATGCTCGAAATCAATCGCATCCAACCCACATTTTCAGCTGCGGAAGCGCGTGCCATAAATTGCATTTCAAGGGCTCGCTTCTGACCGATTGCATCCAACTCGATAAGCCCTTTGTTCTGGCCAATCCATTTCTTCCATGCGTTGGCTATGGAACTTTGCTTGTCTGCGTAAGCGATGCGCAATGCCGCCGATTCCGTTCTCGCTGCATTGATCACCTCGAGTGAAGCCTCCCGCATGTCAATGCGCGCTGGGTTTAATTCATCAATCACCCGAGCCACTGCATCGCTTGTCAAGTACTGCTCTGTGCGTCCGGGGAAGCCAAACACCATGGTGAAATCTCCCTCTTTGGTGCCAGCGACATTGACGGGGAAGTGATGCCGTGGACGAAAAGGCACATTATCCGCGGCATAGTCTGCGGGTTGATTGTCCGCACTGGCATAAATGCGAAACATGCTGAAATCCCCCGTATGCCTCGGCCAAACCCAATTGTCAGTATCGCCTCCAAACTTACCGACCGCCGAAGGCGGGGCGCCGACCAAGCGAACGTCATTGTACGTGATTGTGGTGATTAAGTAATGGCTGTTGCCAAAGTCAAACGCCACCACTTTTCCTTCCAATCCATTGCCAGCGGTGGCCGCTTCCACCAAGTCCTCTTTCATCTGTTCCGGATCTTCCGCGGTCGCAATGTTATCTGTGACGTCTTCGATGCGATGGATGAACCGGGCGAAGAGATTGGGATTCACCAATTCTTCCGATCGGGTCATGGCCCAAAATCCGTCTTTTAAATAGTCATTCTCAACCGTGCTATGAAACGCAATCTGACCAAATCCACAGTGGTGATTGGTCAGCAGAAGCCCCTCCGAACTGATCATTTCTGCGGTGCATCCGCCATTAAAATGAACCACGGCATCCTTCAAAGAACCATCATTGATGCTGTAGATGTCCTCTGCGCTCAAGTGCATCCCCATGGCCTGCATATCGCCTTCTACAGCATTAAGAAGTGTCGGGATCCACATGCCTTCTTTGGCCTGTGTGTCATTTGCCGCGACCATGGCCAAAACAATGAGTGAGAACCTTATGCTGCTAGCAAGAATCGGTGTTTGAAAGATTTTCATGCGTGTATGTATCTATATCGTGTAAATGGGATGCCGAATATAGTTCGCTTCAAATGGAGCGTCCAAAGCTGGTCATTGTTAGTTTTACAATGTCGAACCCTCACGTACACCTCGCACCATGAACGAACCCACCATCGATTTGCGCTCCGACACCATTACACGGCCAACGGCAGCGATGCTCAAAGCCATGCATGAGGCCAAAACAGGGGACGACGTTTTTGCCGAAGATCCGGCAGCTGTGGAATTGCAGGAGCGATGCGCTGCCATGTTCGGCCATGAAGCCGCCCTGTACTGCCCCTCCGGCACAATGACTAATCAAATTGCGATCAATGTGCATGTGCGGCCCGGAGATGAGGTGGTGTGTGATCGCAAGTCCCACATCTACAATTACGAAGGCGGAGGAATTGCCCGAAATTCAGGAGCATCCGTGCGGCTCCTTGAAGGAGACAATGGACGATTTCAGTGGTCAGACGTGATCGGGGAAATCAATCCGAGCGACAGCCATTATGCACGAACGGCGCTGGTTTCGGTTGAAGACACTTGCAATCGCGGCGGCGGATCCGTATGGAAAATAGCGGACTTAATGGCCATTCAAGCGGGATGTCACGCCGCAAACTTGCCCTTGCATTTGGATGGAGCCCGGGTATGGAATGCGCTGATTGCTCGAAACATTAACAAGGTGCCTGCCGACGATGTCTGGATGAACTATGGCCGAATGTTCCATTCCATATCGGTTTGCTTCTCAAAAGGACTGGGAGCACCTGTTGGCTCTGTCTTGATTGGAAGCAAGGGATTCATTGAAGAAGCCCACCGCACTCGGAAGGTTTTGGGCGGAGGAATGCGACAAATTGGCGGCTTAGCCGGAGCA
>CAXDQP010000326.1:0-2638 GCA_963991335.1 uncultured Flavobacteriales bacterium | reverse complement strand
GCTGCGGCACCGGCACCATCAACTGGTCGGACGACGGCGATGAAGAGATGCGCCGGAGAGAAGCCTGCGTGTTGATCAATGATTACATCCAAAACGAACTCCCAGATGACCGCGTCATCGTTCTCGGCGACCTGAACGACCTCATCCAAGAAGGGCCCGCCAACAATGTGTTTGAGCCATTTCTTGAGTTGCCAGAAGATTACCTTTTTGCGGACATGCCCATTGCACAAGGTCCGAGCTCAGGCTGGTCTTTTCCGGGGTGGCCTTCTCACTTGGATCACTTGCTCATCTCCGATGAACTTTTCACTGATTTCAATGCCAGCAGCACGGAAGTAGCGTGCCTCGACATCGCTGCTCACATGCCTGGCGGTTGGTCCGAATATGACTACAATGTCAGTGATCACCGGCCTGTTGCCATTCAGCTGTTGGTAACGCCGTTGGCCGTTTCTCCCGAGCATCTCCCTACAGAGCAGAGCACACTGTGGCAAATCACAGATTTAACAGGACGGACATGCAATTATGCTCCGAACAAGGTATTGTTCTATCATTTCAGCGATGGATCAGTCCGAAAGCACATCAGTTGGAGCCAGAATGCTCCCTATTGAGAGCAAACCATGCTCCTTGAAGGCCGATGCGCAAAGGCCATTCACAAGCCGTTGATTTTGCCGCGCCTCACGCCTGATAAAAATCTTGCATCTTTGTTGGCATGAAAAAAGCACTACTTGCAATCGGAGGATTGATCTTGTTCGTTTGGTTAGGGCTCATGTCCCAAGGACTTTATTCATCCATTGAAATCGAACAAGGCGAACAAGGTGGATTCATCCTGCTTGGAATGGATCACATCGGTCCCTACCAGGAAATTGGAACTGCGTTTGAAGCCCTGCGATCGAAATTTCCCGAAGGAGAATTCTCAGGCGTTTATTTTGATGACCCGGAGACCGTCCCTGCTGACTCATTGCATTCGTTTGCAGGAATGAAAGTGTCGGCGGCAGAAGCGATTCGCCAAATCGGATTGGACCATTCCCTGCGCATATTCGAAATTGAGCAGCGACCAGCGCACTTCGTAAATTGGGGGCATGGGGACAACATGGTTGGAATTATCATCGGGACCATGAAGGCTTATCCCGCATTGACTGCTGCCTGCGAAGAAACGGGCTGGAGTGGTGACTCACCTCTTGCATATGAAGATTATAGCAGTGAAGGCATCCGCTACGTGATGCAATACTGAGCCCCGACTGCTCGTATCAGATTGGAATGATGCAGAAGTAAATTTTCGCGCTGGTTTTGCAAAAATCACTTTTTACTTTTGCGCCATGAAAGGACGCAAGATTCTAATTTTGGTAGCTGGGATGTGTGCCACAATGATTGCAACGGCACAAGAGGAAAGAGATGTTGCCACGCATCAACACGCCTGGTACATGGCGTTTGGCAATCATCGAATCACAGAGGCGCTCGGGGTTCACACCGAATACCAGTTCAGAAGGACCGGTTTGGGCGAAGATTGGCAACAATCGCTGATGCGGGTTGGGATTGATTGGCACCGAGACAACAACCATTTCGCGACGATGGGTTACGGATGGATTCGAAGCTACGCATACGGAGAACAGCCCATTGCCGAGCGCTTCGATGAGCACCGCATTTGGCAGCAGTTCATCACCAAGTCGAATACTGGAAATTTCAATTGGACCCACCGTTACCGACTTGAACAGCGCTTCATGGATCGACCAACGGGTGCAAGTTGGCAGCATCGAGCGCGGTACTTTGTGCAGGTTTCTTGGACCCTTCCCAACCAATCCAATTGGTTCCTCTCTGCTTACGAGGAAGCCTTCATCGGGTTGCGCGATTTGGATAATCTCACCAACAACCTTCTCCAGCAAAACCGGTTGTCCGCAGCCATCAATTATCGCTGGGACAATGGCACATCCGTGCAAGTTGGATGGCTCCAGCAATTGCTCATAAAAGGCAATGGAAAAGCGGAGCGAAACCAAACCCTTTTGATTGGCCTTCGCCACAACCTCGATTTTCGAGATTGACAGCCCTTTCAATTCCCCGCATCGGAGTGGGTAAACCTGAGACCGTTTTCGCAACGTCCAAATCTCTTGTGTAACGTTTGCTTCTCACTGGAAAAAATGTTACGTTTGCGTTACATTGAATCAGTCACCATGCAATACCAAGCTGAAATTTTAATTCCAATATTCGCCATGCTCTCTGGCGTGGCCATCCCTATTTCTGTATTCGTCTGGTTGTATTACGAGGGGAAAGGAAAAAGAGAAACAGTCTTAGAAATTGCCAAGCACCTCGGAGATGATTCAAAATTGGATGAATTGATCAACCTCTTTGAGGAGCGCAAAAAGGAGCCCATCGACTACCGAAGAAATGGAGTCATTGCCATTTTTGTTGGCATCGGACTTTATGCGTTGGGTGCCATAGCCATCGGAGCAATCCTTGAAGGAATTGGTGCACTTGTCAGCTTGATCGGTGTAGGCTCCCTGCTCGCTGGATACCTCTATCCCAACACAGGGAAGGAACTCACGAACGCGGTCGAAGAATTTGAAAAGAAATAATTGTGGGCCGTGACCACCACAAACTATTGAACCGACTGGAAGAGCATCGCAGAGCTGCAGGGCTCACCCAGCAA
>CAXDQP010000325.1:0-2642 GCA_963991335.1 uncultured Flavobacteriales bacterium | reverse complement strand
TACGCGACCCTCTCTGGTCTCGTGGGCTCGGAGATGTGTATAAGAGACAGATTCTTGGGATAGCACGAATAATCGGTGCAATAGCAAGTGTGAATACAAAACGAACTCAGATAAGATGAGGTTGACTTGTCGACCCTAAGTAGATATTAAGCCTGTAGATTAAGAGGTAGTAACTCACTCACTTTAGTCCAATGTCTCTTTTGCAGTGGCATCGTTGTAGCCTCGGTCTTTAAAATTCTGCTCTATTGAATACTTTGAATATTCCTTAGTTTTAATTTTTATCTTAGTGGAATGAGGTCTTTTCTTTGATCGATGGCCTGTAGCAGTAAAATGAAAACCCCCAATTCAAATGTCTAGAGAAGGATCCGAAAACCCAGAGATAGGAGTCGAGCAGCTTTCGGGCTGGGATTATTTCTTAAAATGCTTACGTCATTACGCTGATTTCACTGGTCGTGCGAGACGCTCTGAATACTGGTATTTTACCTTGTTTTCTGCCCTTGTTTCATTTGCCCTCAGCATCGGTGACTTGCTGATGGGATTGTTTTCAATAGAAGCCGGCGTTGGCCTGTTAAGTGGCCTGTTCAGTCTTGTGATCATCATCCCCTCGTTGGCTGTTTTCGTGCGCAGATTGCACGATGTGGGGCGCAGTGGTTGGTGGTTCCTTATCTACTTTACAATCATTGGGATTTTCTTGCTTTTCTATTGGCTCCTCAAAGATTCAGAACCAGGAGATAATAAATGGGGGAGCAATCCAAAAGGATAGGGAGAGTGGACATCTCACGGATGAGTTTTCGCACGTTTTGCTCTAGTTAAAAGTAGAATAAATTTATTTCGAACTTCACTCCGATGATCAACATGTGTCCGTCCCTTTCATATCTCGCACCGAGGCCTCTCTTTATTTTGACTTGCAGCATATTGTTTGGGTGGGCTTCTGCGTGGAGTCAGGGTTCTTCCTTGCCTTCTCCCTTGCGTGTGCTTCATGACTCGTTTGATGTCTCAGCTGAAAATTTGGATGGAATATGGTGGTTGGAAATGCCAGGGCTTATTGACATGACTGACTTGCCTATTTATGCCAGTATGGATGAGGAGAACGACTTGTTCATTGGCGTTTTGATTGGGCAGAATGATATCGATGTTCAAGCAACCTATGCGCAAAGGGAAAGTATCAATAGGTGGAGTGTAGTGGTGACAGAGGATGGAGGGTTAATGTTCAAGTCGTGGATATTCAAAACCTCTGAAGAAGATATTCTGCTTGAATTTATTTTGAGTGTTGCCGAGTTGAGTGATTTCCTTCAAAATGCGATAGGCAGTTCTTCCGAAGAATTCTTGTTTGATGTAGCAGGGTGTGTAAATGGAATCGAGCGATCTCTAGATGGTTCGTCGATGGAATACCGATCAATGCTCAATCCCCAATCGTATTGTGCCTGCCTAGCTGAATTGGTAGTGGATGATCCTGATTTGTTATTCGCCATGATGGATATTACGAGTCCAAAGTCCATTGAAGCCATGCGGGCTTGTTGGTCCGATTTCTGTCCAAGGTGTGCCTCAATAGGGATATCGTTTGAACAGGCCATGTTGGGCTTGCAAGGAAATAGTGATGCCGTCGGTGAAATCAATTCAACGGGGCGTATCAATTTCATAAATGGATGTGTGAAAGCGTTCTTGTTGGAAGAGCGGATAGATGCGGAGTTCACTCTGTCCCAGATGGAAACTTCGTGCGAATGTTTATACGACCGTGTCCTAAGGCAAGACGGAATGACCATGGCAGAATATCTTGATCCAAACGGCGTCATTTACAATGAAATGCTCGACGAGTGCATGTCAGATTTATACGCGTTGCAGGTGTATTTAAATGAAGGTGCCCGTCCGCGAGGTTGCACTGGAACCATGCGCCTCCCGGTCTTGAGGGACATGTCGGGCACGTGGAAAGTGAAGGTGAACCTGGGTGTGTCTGAGAAGTATTTAATATTGGACACGGGAGCCAGCGAACTCATTATTAATCAAGATTGGGCCGATGAATTAAAGGCTCAAGGAATCCTTTCAAATGCACCAATAGACAACATCTTGTATACAATGGCTGACGACCGCGAGGTGTTTGCGGATATTTATGTTGCCTCACGCATGAGCTTTGGTGCATGTGATTTTTACGATTTTAAAGTCGCCGTTTTACCCGAAGGAGGTATGTTGTGCGGTATGGGGGTTTTGAGCTTGTTTTCGTCCTGGCATATTGATGAAGGCAACCGTGAATTGGTTTTGATGGTCGATTGATAATATGGGTGCATAGTTTGAAAAGGAAATTTCGGTTGTGGCTTGAAGGGCGGCACGCAACCCTCTCGGCACGTTGGACCTTCTATCGATAATTCCCCAAAGCAACCACAGTTCCGTCTGCTTTCAAAGCAAGGGAGTGATCTGCTCCTGCCGCAATAGTCTGCCCATTCAACTCATTACCACCAAGTCCAGAAACAAGGGGCATAATTAGAAAGAGGAGAGAGGCATTACGTCGCAACATGAATGAAAAACGATGAAGTCATAAAACGCGATGACAACACTTATGTGGCGCTTTAGCGGCAATGACGAGGCGCGCAAATCATGATGCGTTCACAGAGGCAGACAAGCATTAACCAGCCACAAATCCGGTGGAC
>CAXDQP010000324.1:0-2646 GCA_963991335.1 uncultured Flavobacteriales bacterium | reverse complement strand
ACCTTCTTTTCTACTCCCGCCGCAATCTCTTCCAATGTGAGCTTCACCTTGATGCGCAAATTGGAACCCTTCATTCGACGCCGACGACCTCCGCCGCCTTGACCTCCGCCGAATCCTCCGCCAAAGATGTCCCCAAATTGGCTGAAAATGTCTTCCATATTCATGCCGCCAAAACCCGCACCACCCGGTCCACCGCCGCCCTTCAAACCGTCATGTCCGAACCGATCGTATTGCGCTCGCTTCTGATCGTCCTGCAAGACTTCATAGGCTTCGGCAGCCTCCTTGAATCTTTCTTCTGCCTGGGAATCATCCGGATTTTTGTCCGGGTGGTACTTCAAGGCCAGCTTCCGGTAAGCCCGTTTCACATCCGACCCTGATGCCTTTCGGTCAACCCCTAGAATTTCGTAATAATCGCGCTTCGCCATGGTTTCATTCCCTTATTCTCCTACGACGACTTTGGCGTAGCGGATGACTGTCTCATTCAATTTGTAGCCGGCCTCGACCGCATCTACCACCTTCCCCTTGAACTCCGGCGAAGGAATGCGGGTGATGGCTTCGTGCAAGTCCACATCGAATGCATCGCCTGGGTTCACCTGAATCTGCTGCACACCCTGCGATTCCATAATTTGCTTGAACTTGGTCTGTATGAGCGCCTGTCCTTCCTTCAACGCGTCGGCATCCGCAGCATCCTTCGAAGCCATTTCAGCTCGGGCAAAATCATCCAAAATGGGCAGCATCTTCTCAAGGGATTCACGCGATGCGTTCCGAATCAAATCGACACGCTCCCGCATGGTGCGCTTTCTGAAATTGTCAAATTCCGCATACAGACGCAAATAGCGTTCCTGCCAATCCGTCGGTTCTCCGTTGGAAGAATCGGATGAAGTGTCATCATTTGGTTGGGCGTCTGCCACCTTGCCATCGGCTGACTCGGTATTCTCTCCTCCCTCGGTAGTGCCTTCTGCCTCGATTGGAGACTCTACTTCCCCCATTTCCGGGGTGTTTGCAGCGGCTTCTTCCGCTGCGGCTTGGTTTGTTTCCATGTGATTCAATGCGTGATTTGACCTTGTAGAGTCAAATCGAGTGCCAAAGCGGTTCCAACCGACAACCTGTCAGTCTTCGCCATGAGCAAATTCAATCAGAACGACTCGACGTGCTGATCAATTTTGCGATGCAATTCAAAACCGCGCAAATTTTTCGCGACAATGACACCGTTCTCATCAATCAAAAAACTCATCGGAATGGAATTGACACCATACAAGGCCGCTGCCTCACTGTTCCATCGTTTCAAATCCGAAACGTGCCACTTCCATTCAAGTTTGTCCTTTTTGATTGCTGCTTCCCACCGCGGGACATCGCTGTCCAACGACACGCTATAAACTTCGAAGCCTTCTGCGTTCTTAAACTTCGCCTTCTTGTATTTTTTGTACGCGTTAACCACGTTGGGATTCTCTCGGCGACACGGACCACACCACGACGCCCAAAAATCAATGAGCACCAATTGTCCGCGAAGGTCACTGAGCTTCATCTGCTTGCCTTTGGGGTTGTTCAGTGCAATTTCAGGCGCTAAATCTCCGATGGCCGTGCCTACGCGCAGCATTGGAGCCACCACTTCTGTCGCAGCAAATGCAGGTATATCCGTTGTCGGCTGGTAGGAAAACCAAGCCACTGATGCAATCAACGCTGCACCCATTGTTGTCTTCAAAATCATGCAGCAATTTACGACATCAATCGACCCGTTCGATGCGCGCGCCCAAGGCCTTTAACCTTCCTTCAATGTCTTGGTAACCACGATCGATTTGGCCGATATTGTGGATGACCGATTGGCCTTCTGCAGACAGCGCTGCGATGAGAAGGGAAACACCTGCACGAATGTCCGGGGAGGTCATGGTAACGCCGCGGAGCGGGCTCTTTCGCTCCATGCCTATGACCGTTGCACGGTGCGGATCGCACAAGATGATTTGCGCCCCCATATCGATGAGTTTGTCGGTAAAGAATAACCGGCTTTCAAACATTTTCTGATGGACCAACACGCTGCCTTTGGCCTGTGTGGCTGTGACCAAAACAATGGATAACAAATCAGGGGTAAAGCCCGGCCAAGGGGCGTCAGAAACGGTCAAAATTGATCCGTCGATGAAGGGTTCAATGGCGTAAGAATCTTGGGCAGGCACAAACAAATCATCGCCCCTTCGCTCAAGTTGGATGCCCAGTTTCCGGAACATTCGGGGAATCACACCCAATTCATCGTAGGCGACATCCTTGATGGTAATCTCGCTTTTCGTCATGGCCGCAAGACCAATGAAACTCCCAATTTCAATCATGTCTGGAAGGCAGCGGTGATCCGTACCTCCGAGCGACTCAACCCCTTCAATCTCCAACCGATTGGAGCCGATACCGGTGATCTTGCCCCCCATGCGGTTGATCATCTTGCACAATTGCTGCAAATACGGTTCACAGGCCGCATTGTAAATCGTCGTTTTGCCTTTGGCCAAGCAAGCAGCCATGACGATGTTGGCCGTTCCCGTGACAGAAGCCTCATCCAAGAGCATGTATGTTCCTTTCAAACCGTTTTCAGAAAGGGCTTCGAAAAAAGCGGACTTCGAATCGTAGTGAAAGGTGTCACCAAGGGTTTCAAAACCGAAGAAGTGC
>CAXDQP010000323.1:0-2659 GCA_963991335.1 uncultured Flavobacteriales bacterium | reverse complement strand
AAATGAGCTTCGTTCAAGATGTATTGAAGGGGTTCGTCCGAACTCCAACGATCGTCGAGCAAACTCAATTTTTCCAGCTGAGATTCGGATGCACGCCAATGCTGACTCATGCGCTCGGAACGGTCCATTCCCGAAACATGATCCAACAGCAACCGGCTCACTGCCAATGATTCACGCTCATCTCCATCTTTCCTTTTGAGTCGTTCCATCAACCATTTGGAAACGGCTTGCACGGAATTAATTTTGGGCCAAGGCCCCCGTCCTCGCGGAATGTTCTCGGAGGTCTGGTGGGAATCAACCACGCTCAAATGCCTTATTGCCCGCCAATAGCTGAGCTGTGGCAGGGTTGGTCGCAAGGGGGATATTATGCACATCGCATTGACGAAGCAACATATTGATATCAGGCTCGTGCGGGTGTTTCCCCATGGGGTCACGGAAAAAAATTACTGCATGAACCACGCCTTCTGTGATGCGCGCTGCAATCTGAGCATCACCACCAAGTGGACCACTGGCAAGGCATTCGATGGCTATGCCCTTATTCGCAATTCGCCCCCCTGTGGTGCCCGTGCCGACTAAGTTAAATCCACGAAACCACTCCTGATGCCGAAGGACAAAATCGACCAGCTCTTCTTTCTTCCCGTCATGCGCAATCAACGCAATGGTCGTATTTTCCATGATTTCTTAATTGCCTTTCACCCAAACCGATGCAGAATGAGCTGGAATAACAACGCGTTCTGAGGCGGATACTTCCCCCCACACCGTGAGCCAATCGGTCTCCAATTCCATTGGAATGGTCACGGATTCGTTTCCAAAATTGACAGCTACGGCCACTTGACTCTCGTGTTTGCTTCGCTTCCAAGCCAGTGCTTCATCAGAATCAAGGTTGACGAACTCCGGCTGCGCTCCATACGTTCCGTTCCACAAGGCCTCTTCCTCATGGTGAAGCCGATAAATCGTTTGATACAAATCCTTTTTCGCGTAATCGCCCCATTCCACGGTGTCCTTTTCAAAAAATCGGAGCCTTTTTGTTGATCCAGATTCCTGGCCAGAGTACACCAAAGGCATGCCCGTCAAGGTTCCAGCCAAAATAGCCATGGCGTCGCCGTTCGCCCCCATTCGCTCATCGATGGTGCCATTCCAGGAATTTTCGTCGTGGTTTGTAACGAACATCATGCGAAACGCATCTTCACCAAATCGTTCAAGTTGATTGGGTACCGCCGCGCGAAGCGAATCAACGGACCAATTCCCTTTGGCCACCTCATTCATGATGTGGTGCATCTCCCAAGCGTAAGACATATCGAATGCGCGGTCATGATGCTCGGGAACCTCAGCTTCTGCGAGCATGAACACCTCCGGATTGATGGCTTCCAATTGCCGACGTGCCTTGTCCCAAAAATCTGTTGACACTTTGCCCGCAACGTCGCAGCGGTATCCGTCAATACCAAACTCACGCACCCAATACTCCAAAGCGTCGGCCATGGCATCATACAGACCTGACTCTACACCGTTCTTCCAGTCCAACTGCGTCACATCCCACCAATCTGTTCCAGTGGGTGGTTGAAGATTACCCGCATCATCTAACAAAAAATACCCGATGTGATTTTTCGTCCAATCGCTGTCAAAAGCGGTATGATTGGCCACCCAATCCAAAATAACCTTCATGCCCAACTCATGCGCTGTTTGCACAAATCGTTGCATGTCAGCCGCCGTTCCGAATTCAGGATTGATCCCATAATAATCTTGAGCGCTATATGGGCTTCCGAGACTGCCCGATCCAGGTTCTGCTAGATAATTATTCTTGTTCTCGCCTCCTTTTCGATTGACCTCACCGATGGGATGAATGGGCATTAGCCAGACGATATCCGCGCCCAGTTCTTTGATTCGCGCCAAGTCGTTGGTGGCCGCATTGAACGTTCCCTCAGCCGTATGTTGGCGAACATTCAGTTCATAAATGGTCGCATTTTTCGACCATTCTGGGTGCATCAGTTGGTCCAAAGCGTTTCACCCGCCCACTTGTTCTGCAACTACCGTTGGCTGATTTGCGGCTGGCACCCCGCATCCAGCGATTAGCGCCAGGAGGATGATTGACATTAAAAATCGCATTCAACTTAGAATAATGTGGGCTGAGCAGCTTCATCGTCAGCGCCGGTTATATTGTCTTCTTTCTTCGCTTTGGAAGAGGAGATGGTTTCTTTGGGCTTGGTTTGGGCCGTGTCTTCTGGGACTGGAGGCGAAGGCGCCTCGCCAATGGTTTCCAACCACTTCGTTTCAGCCAAGGCCTCTCGTTCTGCATCCTTTGGTTCTAAGATTACCTCGGTAACCGGCAATGAACTCAATTTATTGCCCAGTGCTCGCCCGCCTTTTACCGCAATGAAATCACACGCATTGATGATTTCGTCTTCTCGGTCCCGTGTCTCTTTGAACCTGCGGTTGAATCGGATTCGGACCATGGGAAGGTGATCCGTCGAAACCACTCCCAAACGGGACTGTTCGTGTTCGCCAATGAACACAAAAGGCTTTTGTGTCAAATCAGGCAGGAATCGCTTCACATACCAATCCTCCTTTTCACCTTCATAATAAACAGCCGTGACCGGGCGCTTGGGGTGCCATTTCTCCAAGTGGATCATTTTACTGTCTCTTATACACATCTGACGCTGCC
>CAXDQP010000322.1:0-2679 GCA_963991335.1 uncultured Flavobacteriales bacterium | reverse complement strand
CTTTTTTTACAATGCAAAATTGGCTTGGAAAATAGTTTCCCTGAGGCATAACAGATATTTCAGCATCCTCATCACCTGATCAACTTACCGATTCTGTCATGGACGCAGTGATTTCAATTGGAGTTGGCGCAATAATCTCAATCTCTGTGGAGGCTACACATCCAGCACCATCAGTGGCAGTAACGGTATAAATTCCACCTGCCAAATCACCAAAGTTACCGACTGCAAGCTCCGCGTCATCTCCCTCGATTTGGAACAAAACACCCAATTGATCGCCTGTTGAAGTAATCACTGCTTCTCCATCGCTAGCTCCCGGGCAACTCGTTCCAGTAACTTCCGCGACTGAAATCTCCAAGGCGCAAGGATAAGTGCAAACTTCACCTTGTTCTGTTGCATCCGGGTTGTAGTTTGTAGCATCTGGATCCAAGCATCCAAAAATGGCATCTGCTTGCGAGCTGAATGGCACTGATGGGTACTGTGTTGAATTGGATTGCTCACCATTCACGAAAAGTTGCAGGTTGAAGTTCCCCGTAAAGGCACTGCCTGCAGGGATCGTCAACTGGGCAATCAAAACTTTCAGGTCGTCACCCGCTTGAGCCGCTTCATCACCAAATAGGGTAAACCAAGAACCGCCATTCGCATTATCAATGACCAAATCACCCCCAGCCTCAAAGTTCGCCATGTCGAGTCCAACAGTATTGTGTGTTCCAAGGACCGCGTTGTTTTCGGATCCTATTGTGATCCAAGAATCATATTCCAACGATGGGAACGCACCAAAGAAGGCAGGATTAATGCTCCAACCGAAGGACTCCCCAAACGTGTCCTGGTAAAAACCTTCCGTTGAAGTCAAGGACAATGGAGAGGTCGCATCGCCATAAACAGCAGAGACCTCATCAATTGAATTGGTGCAGTCCACAAATACGCGGTAGGTAATCATGCCGTCCAATTCCGCAATACCTGTGGTGCTGTGATCTTGGTATTCTTCAACAGAGATGCCAATCAGTTGAGCAGAACTCGTACCGAAGAGCAGCAGCGAAAAGATGAGAGGTAAAAAGTGTTTCATTCTGGAGTTTTTAGTAAAACGATTTTTGTCAAATATAAAGGTTCCCAATTCGGAGTAACGTGGAAGGTTCAAAAAATAATCAAGACATATTCACCCTGAACTGTGAACAAAGCAAGGGGGGCCTGAGCCCCCCTTGCTTTGCAAAAAAAATCAACCTGTTTTAGATCAGTTCTTGAGTAAAGCCTTGGCGACGAAACCATCCTGGGATTGACATCGCAAAACGTACATGCCATTGGACCATTCCGAGGTATTCAAGGTCCACGCAGTTTGTCCAGCATTGACGTTAAAGTCCTCCATGATTCGACCGGACGCATCGGTGATTACAAATTGCGCATTCACCGAAATGGATGGAAAGGACAACACCAATTGCTGATTGAACGGATTGGGGTACGCTTCGAAGCGCGTCGCGTCCGAATCATGAACATTGACAATACACGTCGAACATTTGTTGAAGCATACTGCCTCCAAAATTTCAGCCTCACCGCTGCGCTCGTGGATGCGGTTGTAGGCACCAAATCCGTTCGGAAGGCCACATCCGTCAGTCTCGAACGTTGCAATTTCCTCATTGTTTTCATCCAATTGAACGCCTGACTCTTCCAAATAATCGACACCTTGGTCTCCCATCGAAGGATCGCCGTTGACGAACTTGTACAAGATTGTCGATGCACCCGAAACGGTCGCCGTTGCCTCATACACGCCATTGGCATCATCATCCGTCAATTGCAACCCACCCATTTGCCAGTTCGGGTCAGTGAAATTACCGATGACCCAAACGCCCCCGGCATTGACCTCTTCTTCTGACATGTCATCTCGATAGGTTACATCCGCCGGATCTGGATTCTCAACGCATTCCGCATCGCATGAATTGTAGCACACTTCATACACTAAATCCTCCGTACCCACAGAAAGCAATCGGTTGTCAGAGCCTTCTGCTGCGCAGTCACCGATCACGAGCTCGTTGTCCACATTTCCATCTCCATTGCCACTCCAATCATTTCCATTTACAAATTTGAATTGAATGTCACCCGCAGCAACAGGCAACACCGCTTCCCAAATACCATCGCCATCATCATCACTCAATGGGTTCGCATTAGGTGACCAACCTTGAAAACTACCTGCGATATGCACTCCATTGACAGAAACCGTTTCTTGGGTATTCATGTCCACTCGAAAGGTCACATTGGTTGGAGAAACACATGTTCCACAATTGTTGAAACAAGGCGCCGCCCCGGTAAGAGAATCTCCATACAGCACCATATTCAAATCACTCAACGGATGTATCCGATTGCCAAAATCATCCGCACAAGACTCGCCTGATAGATTCTCATTGGGATTGGACCATGAATTGCCATTGATGAATTTGTAGACCAATTGGCCCTCTTCTATGGAATCCGCTTGGAATGATACCATGGCTTCCCAAATCCCGTCTTCGTCGGCGTCTGACAAGGATGTCCCCGCCGGATCCCATCCTTGGAAGTTGCCTGCAATGTGAACACCATTGGGAGACACGGCACTTTCAACGCTCATGTCCACTCGCATTCGAATGGTGGACATGCCGCAAGCTGCGCAGCTTCCGTAGCAAACAAGACTCGAAGCCTCAGTCGCATCCTCAGCAA
>CAXDQP010000321.1:0-2685 GCA_963991335.1 uncultured Flavobacteriales bacterium | reverse complement strand
TCTACACTAGATCGCTCGTCGGCAGCGTCAGATGTGTATAAGAGACAGATGGCGATCACTGTTGTGTCTTCATGTTCCACTCCGTGCCGCACCTCACGTTCTGGAAGCACATACATGAAGTGATAATGTTCCGCTGGGAATGAGCCAAAGTGCGCAATTTGACTCGCTGTAAAGGCGACGTGGTCGGCCAAGAACGAATCGGGATTGGGCTGATCCTGCCCGTAGACCCAAATGTGAAAGGGGATGCCGTTGGATTCGTATTGGAGATGTGTCAGCGCATCAGCGGCGAGAATCGGACTGTCCATGACGTGTTGCACATCGCGGGCATGCCATCGTCCGTTCGATTGATGCAATCCCGTGGCGACCGGCCATCCAGCGGGCACGTCTGTGAGTTCGATCGCGTACCCCCAATCCTCGTGATCCGGGAGGTAAAGAAAACAATTGACGGGGTTGATGTACAAGATGTCTTCGGCCACACCGGTCGAACCGGCGTTGAATAAATCGGCAAAGAAGGTCCAACGCACGCGACCAATTTCTTCCGGAACGTGCCAAGCATGCAACGAAGTCTTTTGCAATTCAATCCATGATCCATCGGATCGTTGCCCCATCATATCATACACGTAGCGCGCAAAATTGCCCACCTCATAGCGCCCTGGACGCCAGATGGGCAATTGGACCTCAAACGGACCTTCGCATGGAAAGTCCGCGGTCAATTCAATTTTTGGCGTTCCTTCCATCAACCGCCGAATGGCGATGTCGATGACGGGTTTTTCATCCCGAGTATCCATCTCACTCATTGCTGCAATACCGCTTGGATGGGCCGGCCTGTGCAGGCATTGGGCATGGGACTGTGGATCAAAGCTGCCACGGTTGGGGCGATGTCTTGGATGTAGGTTCGCTCGTAGGTAATTCCGGAAGGGACGTGCCAACCGTAAAAGATGCACGGCACGTGCGTGTCATAGGGAAAAGGCGACCCGTGCGTGGTTCCTGCCATGCCATATTTAATCCAGCCCGGTTGGGTCACAATCATCACATCTCCCGAAGCATTGGCGGACCAACCGTTTCGAATTTTCTCGACGATGGGATCATTCGAGGCATTGCCCGAGGTGAGGTCGCGCCCGGCAATGGCCATGGAAACGCCTTCATACGTTTGACAAAGCAATTGGATTCGTCGTTGGGCTGCATCCAAGTCCACATTTCGTTCGCGCATCAAGGGCCGGTTGAAAAAGAATTGGTCGTTGGAATAGTTCAATACCCACTCGCCTTCGCCGAATTGCGCTTTCAAATCTGCTTTGACATCCTCGATCATGTTACCGGGTTTCCAATACTCGGCAGGCATGCCGACCGATTGGACCAACGAAGGGGGAGTGGCCGCGCCATGGTCTGAAGTGAGCCAGCACATCCAATTTCCGTTGCCAACTTTGGCGTCCAATTGACTAAATAGTTGTTTCAACAGCCGATCGAGATGCAAGTAGGTTTCCATGGTTTCCCATGCATTGGTGCCAAATTGGTGCCCAACGTAATCGGTCGAAGAAAGGCTAATGGCAAGCAGGTCGGTGGTGCCGTCGGCACCCAATGCTTCTCCTTCAATGGACTTAAGGGCAAAATCGATGACCAAGGTGTTGCCGTGAGGTGTGCTTTTGAGAATGTCGTAACCGCCATTGGTCTCGCTCAGTGCCTGCAAATCATAAGGAAAAGTGGCGTTATTCCCACCGGTAAAGGGTTGTTCGAAAGGATTGTTGTCGGGCCATTCCTGTGCAAAATCGGCTTCTTTCCGCTTGGTTCTCCAACCCGATTTCAGGTGCCTTTCAGCATGTCCACCTTTGTTGAATTTCTTGACCCATGAAGGAAGTTCATCCACGTATTTGGAGCTGGTGATGAAGTGGCCTTTGTCTTTGCCGTAAAACCAATACGCGCCATCAGCCAGATGGCCACCTGGCAGCGTCGCTCCTCGATCTTTCAAGCTCACCGTGACAACTTTCGCATTCATACCCGAAGCAATTTTCATTTCATCGCCCAGGGTGCTGGACTGCATCCGATGCGAGGACATTTTGCCATCGCGAATGCTGGCATCATTGAGCCCAATCGTTTCAACATCGTCGTCAAAAGCACAATAGACCGAAGCATTGGAGGAACGGTCGTACCAGTCGTTGGCAATGATTCCATGAAGGCGCGGGGTGGTTCCGGTATAGATCGAAGCATGTCCGGGGCCGGTGTAGGTCGGAGCATATCCGAAATGATGATCCCCGCAGACCATTCCTTGTTGAATCAAACGTTTGAAGCCACCTGAACCGAAATCATCCCAATACCGATAGAGGTAATCCATGCGCATTTGATCGACGGTGATGCCGACCACGAGCTTGGGATGTTCTCCAAAATTCGTTTGCCTTTTGCGTTCCGCTTTTTGGTCCGTGTTTTTCGATGGAATGCGCGTTGAGGGCGATTTTGCGCCTCGTTGCTCCGTTGCTTCATTCTTTCGGTCCAGTGTTTCCTGGGCTTTCTGATTCAATTGCTCTTGGGAGTAGCCGTTGGAGTTGGCTTTGGCTTTCGATTGTCCACCCTTGGCTCCTTGGGATGATGCGGGTGGAAGTCCAATCTGTCCAATTGCTTGGAAGGTTGTCAATGCCTATTGGTCTGTCAAAAAACGCTAATTCATTGAGCAGAGTTTTTTCATTCGAATCACAA
>CAXDQP010000320.1:0-2691 GCA_963991335.1 uncultured Flavobacteriales bacterium | reverse complement strand
GGTGGATCGCGGGCAGTTAATCGAGAAATGGATCGGATGGGTGTTGAGCATTTGGATGGTTGGGGGGTTGATTTGGATGGTGGTTTTTTGGGATGGGCTCATCCCGTGGTTGACTGCACTCGCCGCAGGCTGGCCGGTGGTCCTGGCATTGCTCGCGTTGGCGTTGGGCTATGCATCGAATCCATTCTTGAATCAAGGCAACGGCTGGCGCGATATGAGTCGGATGAAACTGCCCGTGATTGCGATTACTTGGGGGTTGGCCACGGTATGGACCCCTGGGGTCATGTCCGGAGAGGGACCTTGGGAGTTCAATTTGATTGTTCGCGCAATCGCTCAATCCACCTTCATCGCCGGCTTGACGATTCCATTTGATGTCCGCGACTTGCAGATCGACCCCGCGGCAATGAATACCGTGCCCCAGCGCATGGGGCAGCGAAGGGCAGCTATGATTGCACTGTTGCTCATTCTGTTGAGTGGTTGTTTTTTCATGGCGGCTGGAAATGCCCTTGCACCGATGATTGCCGCCGCATGTGCCATTCCCTGGGTCATCTATGGACGTTCTACTCGCGACGAGTGGCTGTACAGCATCATCCTTGATGGGTGCCTCATTGTTCAAGGCTTTGTTTTCTTTTTCTACTAAGTGTTTCCGAAAATGGCGTTTTTCGTTGGAACTTTAGGGCTCAGTCAATTTCGTATCCATGGAGATCAACCCAAGACGATTATTCAGCATCGAACACGCTCGCTCGCTGGACAAGAACGATCCCATTCCCGATCGACGTTCTGATTTTCACCTGCCGATCATTGATGGGAAAGAGGTTATTTATTTTACGGGGAACTCTTTAGGCTTGCAACCAAAGACAGCTAAACAAGCCATCAAAACCGAGCTAGATGACTGGGCCCAGTGGGGCGTTGAAGGGCATTTTCATGCTCAGAATCCTTGGGTGAGCTACCACGAAAATCTGGCAAAAGGGCTGGCCAATTTGGGAGGTGCGAAAGAACACGAGGTCGTCGCGATGAATGCCTTGACTGTGAATCTGCACTTGCTCTTGGTGAGTTTTTATGTACCTCAAGGAAAGCGCACCAAAATCATTTGCGAAGCGAAAGCATTCCCGTCAGATCAATATGCCTTGGCCAGTCAAATTCGTTTCCATGGCGGTGACCCGGACACCGATTTGATCGCCATTTCTCCTCGTCCCGGTGCAACCTGCATCGAAGAAGAAGATATTGAAAAGGCCATTGAAGCACATGCGGATGAATTGGCTTTGGTGATGATTGGAGGTGTTCATTACTTCACCGGACAGCTCATGGATATGCAACGTATTGCTCGCGCTGCTCATGCAGTTGGCGCGCATTGCGGATTTGATTTGGCGCATGCAATGGGCAATGTTCCGATGCAACTGCACGATTGGGGCGTTGACTTCGCATGCTGGTGCTCCTATAAATACCTCAACTCAGGACCGGGAGCAGTGGCCGGCGCATTCATCCACGAAAAACACGTCAGCCGAGAAGATATCCCAAGGTTCGATGGGTGGTGGGGACACGATGCCAAAAGGCGGTTCTTGATGGAGCCCAACTTTGAAAGCATGAAAACCGCGGAAGCCTGGCAAATGTCCAATGCTCCAGTGCTCAACATGGCCGTGCATGCGGCTTCACTGGAGATGTTTCTCGAGTCTAGAATCGATCAATTGCGAGAAAAAAGCAAGCGGCTCACCGCTTATATGGAAGCCGGCATCCAGCACGTTGCCGAAGAAGTCGGTTTTCGCGCAGAACTCATTACCCCGACAGATCCGGAGCGTCGCGGCTGTCAGCTTTCCTTGGCAGCACACGGCTTTGGAAAAAGTCTTTTTGAAGCGCTCACGAAGGCCGGTGTGATCTCCGATTGGCGTGAGCCCAATGTGATCCGCATGGCGCCTGTGCCATTGTACAATACCTTTGAGGACATTGCTGCTTTTCTCGTTATTCTCAAGGATTGCACAGAAGCCTTGTCGACGGAATAATTTCGCCAACCATTACTGAATACTGAATACGACATCATGCCTAAATCATCTCGATTTGCCGTTTTTGGAATGGGCCGTTACGGAAAACAAATTGCCCTATCGCTAGCTTCAAAAGGAGCAGAGGTGTTCACCTTCGATAACAACACTGCGCGATCCGAAGGAATCAAGGATGATGTTGCCTTAGCGGTGACATTGGATTCAACCGACATCCGTGCGCTCCAAACGCAACGGGTCCAAGACATGGACGCAGCCATTGTTGCCATTGGTGAAAACTTTGAAGCAACGGTACTTACTGCACTCAACTTATTGGATTTGGGCGTGCCCCGCGTAATCGTGCGTTCCAACGATGATCACCAGAAGCGCATTCTTTCAAGCCTCGGTGTCGATGAAATTCTCACGCCTGAAAGCGAAGTTGCGAGTGTGGTTTCCGAGCGACTCATTCACCCGAATATCGGCGGGTTTCTTGCGCTTCCAGATGATTATGAAATCGCTGAAATCCATGCGCCACAAAACTGCATTGGTCGGACGCTGGGAAGCATTGACTTGACGAGTCGCTATGAATTGCGGTTGATCACCATTCGTCGGATTTTTGAGTCGGAAGAAGCAGGCCAAGAAAGCCAAGAACACATCATCGGTGTCCCAAAACCGGACATGGTAATTCAAGAAACGGACACCTTGGGTGTGTTTGGAACAC
>CAXDQP010000319.1:0-2694 GCA_963991335.1 uncultured Flavobacteriales bacterium | reverse complement strand
ATTGGAGCCGTGCATCCACTGCCTCCAACAATTTGACGTGTTCAGCAATGCGTGGCGGCAAAGCGGCGCGACAAAGCCCTGGCCCATTCACCTCAAAATTGATACAGGCATGCATCGGCTGGGGTTTGATGACACCGATACGTCGACCCTAACGGAAATCATAAATCGGCCTTCTACGGAAGTGAAAACGGTTTTCAGCCACCTGGCCAGCGCGGAACGACCCGGTCAAGACGCTGCCACGGAAAAGCAAATCATTCGGTCTGAAATAGTCGTTTTAGCCCTTCGTCAAGTCCAACCCCACATCAAGTCCCACTTGCTCAATTCTGCAGGACTTGTTCGATTTCCGCAGCATAGTGGAGATTATGTGCGGATTGGAATTGCATTGTTTGGCGTGGAGCCGTCCCCGTCGGAATCCTTGGAACTGGAGCCCGTCGTTCGATTCCACACGGTGATTTCATCGCTGCATGATATTCCGGCTGGAGAAGGTGTTGGTTATGGTTTGGAAGACGCGGCGAATCAAAGCCGACGCATCGCGACATTGCCCTTGGGGTATGCGGATGGTTTTCCCCGTAGCCTCTCCAACGGACAGGGGAAAGTGGTGATTCATGGGGAACTGGCGCGGGTCGTTGGAAAAGTCTGCATGGACATGGTTATGGTCGACGTGACAGCCATTCCCGGTGCACGAGCAGGCAACGAGGTTGAAGTCTTTGGGACCCAGCAACGCATCGAAGAGTTTGCTGCGGATGCCGGAACCATTCCCTATGAAATCCTCACCCGAATTCCGAGCCGCGTGCAACGCGAACAGCGAGGCGTTTGAGCGATTACACCGCCTCCTTCAATCGGTACTTGTAGAGCATTCGATTGATCCACCAGTACATCACAGGAACGATGATCAATGTGAGGAAGGTCGCGAAGGTGAGTCCGTATATGATGGCCCAACTCATGGGTTTCCAAAACACGTTGTTGTCACCGCCGATGTATATCCGCGGGTCGTACTCGGTCACCAACGTGACAAAATCAATGTTCAATCCGATCGCCAACGGCAACAAGCCCAGAATCGTAGTTATGGCGGTCAATAAAACTGGCCGCAACCTCGTTCGACCTCCCTGCACAATGGATTCCACCACTTCCGAAAAAGGCAGGTGGTCTTCCGCCCCCAACTCTTTTCGTTTGCGTTCTCGGATCAAATCCGTGTAATCAATCAAAACAATCGCATTGTTGACCACCACGCCCGCAAGGGAAATGATGCCAATCATGGTCATGATAATCACAAAGTCCATTTGGAATATGACCAAGCCCAACAAAACACCAATGAGGCTAAAGAATACGCTGAACCCGATGATAAATGGTGTGGTGATGGAATTGAACTGCGCCACAATGATCAGAATGATCAAGAATAGCGCCAGCAAAAGGGCTTGGGACAAGAATGCTAACTCTTTGGCTTGTTCTTCTTGCTGGCCAGTGAAGGCAAACTGTACCCCACGAGGGGCGTTGAAATTCTCCAATGCCGCTTGCATTTGCAACACAATTTCATTTGCATTTGCCCCCTCCAAAACATTGGAACTTAGGGTGATCAATCGATCCAAATCCTTCCGCTTCACACTGCTAAACGTTGTGCTTCTTTCCGCTGTCGCCACCGCAGAAATTGGCACCTCTTTGATTTGCCCATCGGAGGCACTCCGAAAAATCACCTTTTGGTTCATCAGGGCATCCACATTGTTTCGCGATGATTCCTCAAACCGCACATTGATAGGGTAATCATCCTCACCGTCTTTGAAGGTGCTCACCTCGCGCCCAAACAGGGCTGTTCGGATGGTATAGCCAATGTTTTGCGTAGATAGTCCGTAGCGACGAGCCTTCTCCCGATCGATGGTAATCGGCAATTCCGGCTTCCGCTTGTCGACGTCAAGCTTCAACTCCTCTACTCCCTCAAAATCCATATCACGCAAGAACTGACGCATTGAATTGGCCGTAACCAGGACATCGTCGTAATCATCCCCACGGATTTCAATGTTGATCGGAGGGCCTTGCGGGGGTCCGTCAGAATTTTTGGTGACGATGATTTCGGCGTCTGGATAGCCCGATAAACGCTCCCGAACCGAGCGCAACACATCCCGCGTTGACTGTCCTCTTCGTTCTTGGAATTTGACAAAATTAACCGCAATTCTCGCTTTGTGTGGCGTGTTGCCCAGCGATGGTCCTTCCTGCGGATCGCTCGTTCCGTTGCCTACCTGTCCGATGATCGAATTGGCAATGTAAGCCTCCATCTCACCCGTCTCCGGATTGGGGCGTTGAAAGCGTTCTTCGTTCATCACCTCCAAAACCATTCCTTCAATCTCGCGGGTGACGCGGTTGGTTTCTTCAATGTCCGTGCCAATGGGCTTGGTAATGAAAATGTTCAAGTATTGCGGTTCGTTGCTTGGGAAAAATTCCACCTTGGGTGGGAAGGCTCCGAGCAAGACAAACGCCAAAACCATCAAGCCCGCCGTTCCAAAGAAAAACGTCCAAGGGCGTCGGCCAGCCAAAGCGTATCGAAGGAAGCGATCATATCCCTGCTCCAAACGCGGCAGCAACCGGTTTTGAAACATGCGCGTTCCAGGATTCACCACATAAGCGTTTGCGTTGGTCAACAGGCCTGCAATGAGCAAAATATTGCCGAAGGCCGTGGCGACAGCCGCCAAAAATATACCCCCA
>CAXDQP010000318.1:0-2695 GCA_963991335.1 uncultured Flavobacteriales bacterium | reverse complement strand
CACATGGAAGCCTCGCGGCTGGCAAAACCGAACAGAATTGAACCTTCACCTGAAAGCGATTCGAAACGCCGACGCTGACCTTCCCGAATCAACGGATTAATCGCTCCCAAGTTCCGTCACCAGCCCCTGTGATCCGGAGCGAAGATGTAAGTCGCGCTGGGGAAATGGGATTGTGATTCCACTAGCGCGGAAGGCTTGATCGATTTTAAAACGAACATTACTCGAAATGAGGGTGCGTTGCCAGGGCTCTGACACCCAGAAGAAGACGCTGAACTGCAAACCTGATTCAGCGAAATCGGTGAACAAGACCCCAACTTCCTCCTTCCGAATCACGCCTTTCTCGCTTTTTGCAGCTTCGAACAAGATCGCTTTCACTGCATCGAGGTCAGTGCCGTATGCGACACTTACTTCCACCCGAAGCATGGTAGATTCTTCGCCTTGGGTGAAATTTCGAACGGTTTGTCCAGAGATGAGGCCATTGGGCATCACAATCAAATTGCCGTAACGCGTCACCACCCGGGTTGAGCGCAGATCAATTCGCTCCACACGAACGAGCATACCATCCACTTCGAGCTCATCTCCGACACGTACGCCACCCTCAAACAACAAGACGAACCCCGAAACGACGTCATTGAAAAAATTCTGTAGTCCAATCCCCACACCCACTAAGAGCGCTGCAGAACCAAACCACAATGCCTGCAAATCCACACCAGCCGTTTCCAAAGCAATCACCACCCCCAACGTATAAATGACCGTTCGGAGCAATCGCATGATCATAAAGCGAGTGCCTTCCTCCATGCTTGAAGCCTTGAAAATGCGCCTGAGCGCTGCACGGATCGCCCAAAACACGACCTGCGCCACTGCGAGGATGGCCACAATTTGGAGCATCGATTCCAATGTGAAATGATGATTCCCCAAATGGAATCCAGAACTTAAAATCTCCTTCATGGGTTATGCATTAAGATAGGATAGCGACGCCGAAATAACTGGCAATTTTTGTTTTTTGAAGGTCGAGTGATTTCCGCCTTTCCAGCAATTCCTTCAAACCGACCAGCGCGGCTTCCTCTCCATTTGCAATGGCCTCCTCAAGGCCAGCCATTTTCTCTTGTAAATCCCGACTCTCGTAGCGGTTGTCATTCAGCTTCAAATGGTGCAGTGTATCCATCAGTGCCTTTTTCAATTGGTCAATCTCCCGAGCCGGGTAGATTTGATGAACCTCGCCCCAGCGATCACTCACTTTGTCCTTTTCAATCATTGCATCGGCCACAAAAGATTGGAGTTGCGGGTTCTCGTGCTTTAAGAAAGTATCCAAATTTGGCAAAGCATCCGAATCCAAAGCTGCCTCATAAATGGCCCAAATCGAAGCGCACGCCTCGTGTTTGAATTCCATTTCCAGCCCTTCAAAATGGTGCGAAGCAAATTCGGCAAAAGAAACAGAGGTCAAGTCCTCACCAGCCTTATCGCTCGACCCGTCTTCTGCATCCCCCTCTTCAACTGCAGACTCGATTTGAATGGACTCAGAACTGTAGAGCAACACCAATCGAATCAAGTCTGCTTCTAACACATTGCGATGAGCCCGCAGTGAGTCTTGTTCGATTGCCTTCCCCGGCTCGAAACCGAGTGGATGGTTTTCGTCCCAATCTGCAGGAACTTGAAAGCTTGCGGGTGCCACAGATGATGTCCGTGAAGCCAATCCTTGGCGTTGGCGAAAAGCCTCACGTTTCTCAGCTTTTTGCTGGTCCAATATCCGTTGCCGTTGGATTTTGTTCAACTCGAGTTGAAGCAATTCCTCGGACATCGACAACTCTTTTGCCGCCAACTTGAGGTAAACGCCCTGCTGAATGCCATCCGGGATGGCGGCTATGGATTCGATGATGCTATGGATCATCTCAGACCGAAGTACAGGATCATCTCCTGCTTCACGGGCTAACAACTCCAATTTGAATGCCACAAAATCCTTCGCCTCCTCTCGGATGTGGCGCACCAATGTTTCAGAGGGGACCTTTTTACTAAAACTATCCGGATCATCGCCGTCCGGGAAAAGAACCACTTGTACATTAAGTCCCTCCGCGAGCAACAAGTCCGTTCCGCGCAACGACGCCCGAATGCCGGCCGCGTCACCATCAAACAACACCGTCACATTCTTTGTGTAGCGACGAATCAATTTGATTTGTTCAACGGTCAAGGCTGTTCCACTGGACGAAACCACGTTTTCAATGCCCGCTTGGTGCATGGCCATGACGTCCGTGTATCCTTCAACCAAAAGCACACGGTCTTCTTTGGTGATGGATGGCTTTGCCAAATGCAAGCCAAATAACACCTGTCCTTTTCTGTAAAGCGGGCTTTCAGGGCTGTTGAAATACTTCGCTATTTTTTTATCGCTGCGAAGCGTGCGTCCTCCAAAAGCAATGGTTCTCCCCGTTGCATCTCGGATTGGAAACATGACACGGGCTTTGAAAAAGTCCCGCGGCTTGCCATCGGTTTCCTTGACAAGGCCCAGGGCCAACAACCGCTCCTTTGAATAGCCTGCGTCCAACGCCGCTTGGCTCATGGCATCCCATGAATCCGGACAATAGCCAATTTTAAAAGTATCCAAAACGGGTTTGCGAAATCCACGCGACTCAAAATACTAACGCGCAATTGCCTTGCCCTCCTCCGTTTCATGCATTTGGTCCGATAGCCACTTTTGAACCCA
>CAXDQP010000317.1:0-2710 GCA_963991335.1 uncultured Flavobacteriales bacterium | reverse complement strand
GGATTGACCTTGTGGGGCATGGCGCTGCTGCCCACTTCGCCCGCTTTGATCTTCTGCTTGAAGTAGTCCATACTGATGTAAGTCCAAGCGTCACGGCTCAAATCGATGAGAATGGTGTGGATGCGTCTCAAACAATCGCACCATGCAGCCAAATGGTCATAATGCTCAATCTGTGTGGTAATCTGGCTTCGCTTCAAGCCCAACCGTTTCTCCACAAAAGAATTGCCGAATGAGGGCCAATCCAATTCGGGGTAAGCCGCCATGTGTGCATTGAACTGTCCCGTTGCACCGCCAAACTTCGCGGCATATTCACACTGTTGCAACGCATCAAGTTGCGCATCCAAACGATCGATATAAACTGCCCATTCCTTGCCCAATGTAACTGGAGATGCAGGCTGGCCGTGCGTGCGTGCGAGCATCGGAATGCCTTTCCATTCACGCGCTTGCTGCAACAGGGTCCTCCGCAAATCCTTCAAACCCGGCACGATGACTTGCTCCGTCGCTTCCTTAATGGAAAGAGGAATCGCAGTGTTGTTGACATCCTGAGAAGTGAGACCGAAGTGAATGAACTCTGCCATTTCGGCCAGACCGAGCGCCTCCATCTTTTCCTTGATGAAATATTCAACGGCTTTCACATCATGATTCGTTGTTCGCTCAAATGCTTTGATTCGCTCTGCATCTGCCTCTGAAAACTCCGAGAAAATCCGACGAAGGGGTTCTGCGTCAGCCGCCTTGAATGGCGCCAATTGCGGCAAAGGGATTTCGGACAAATGGAGGAAATACTCCACTTCCACGCGCACACGGTAACGCATCAACCCCCACTCCGAAAAGAAGGGGGCGAGATGAGCTGTTCTACTTCGATAACGTCCGTCGGCGGGGGATATAGCGGTGAGCGCGTTCAACTGCATGTGCTTGAATTCTAGAACAAAAGTACACTCGAAAAGCGCGCATACCAGCGGAACTTCTCAACCGATACACCGGCTTGATGAACATGTCAATCGGCAGGACTTTTTCGCGAAATTCGCCCCATGGAGCAGGTATTTCTCATCGAAGGCATGACATGTGGGGGCTGTGTAAGCCGCGTCCAAAGTGCCATCCTCGAGGTTCCCCGCGTTGAATCTGTTCAAATAGACCTGGCGAATGGGCAAGCCAGCGTGCTTTCGGAAGGAAAAATAGCCCCCGCGGAATTGCGTGCGGCACTTGCTCCGATGCCTCATTATCATATCATGGAACCCGCGAATTCAGCTCCTACCATCAAGGAGGAACGGGAGGTAAAAGGAGCGTTTCAAAAATTCTGGCCGTTGATTCTGATTGGATTGTTTCTCTTGGCCATTTCTTCGGCAATTGCATGGGATTCACCCGAACCGATGAGGCGCGCAATGGAAGTCTTCATGGGCGGATTCTTTTTGGCCTTCTCCTTTTTCAAGTTCTTGGATTTACGTGGATTCGTTCGAAGTTTTAGCCGGTATGATTTGCTCGCCAAGCAATCTTCCCTTTATGCTTGGATTTACCCCTTCTTGGAGCTTGCTCTTGGCTTTGGCTGGGGATTCGCGGGCGGAACCTTCGCAATCGCACTCGTGACCTTGCTATTGATGGGATTTGGCGCAATCGGTGTCATTCGGGCTGTCCGTCAAAAACAAGCGATTCAATGCGCATGCCTTGGGACAGTCTTCCAATTGCCCATGACGCGTGTCACGATCATTGAAGATTTACTGATGGTCATCATGTCCCTGTTTTTCTTGATTCCCTCTTAAAGGCTACGATCCATGCATATTCATACGATTCACACGGGCAACTTTAAACTGGATGGTGGAGCCATGTTCGGTGTAGTGCCCAAAGCACTGTGGCAAAAACAGGTGCCCGCTGATGAAAACAACCTGTGCACTTGGGCGATGCGTTCTATGCTCGTTGAGCATGGCAACCGACTGCTTCTGGTCGATACGGGGATTGGCAACAAGCAATCCGAAAAATTTTTTAGCCATTACCACCTTCATGGGGATACGTCGCTGGATGGAGAGCTTCAAAAAAGAGGATTCACCCGAAACGACATTACAGACGTTTTGCTCACGCATTTGCACTTTGATCATGTCGGCGGTTCAGTAGAACGCAATAAAGACGGCAACTTGCGGCCCGCGTTCCCCAATGCTGCATACTGGACTTGCAAGCCGCATTGGGATTGGGCGATGAACCCCAACCCACGGGAAAAAGCATCATTCCTGAGCGAAAACCTCATGCCACTGCAGGAAAGTGGCCAACTCAATTTCATCGATCGAATCGGGCGCTGGAATCGAAATCCGTTTCCGACTACATTTCCAGGTTTGGAAATCTTTTTTGCAGACGGTCACACGGAAAGTCAAATGATCCCCATTGTCCCTTGTCATGGCACCAAGCTCGCTTTCATGGCCGACCTTACCCCCGCTGCTGCGCACCTGCCAACCGCCTGGGTCATTGGCTACGACACTCGTCCCCTCCTAACCATGGACGAGAAACAGTTGTTGCTCGATTTGGCTGTTCGAGAAGATTGGGTTTTGTTCTTTGAACATGACGCGTCAAACGCTTGCTGCCGTTTGCAAAACACCGAAAAGGGAATCCGTCCGCGAGAGCTCGCACCTACCCTTGAGGACTTGATTGGATAAAGGTTAAGACCTCTTTAAAATGGCGCGATTCACTTCTTTCACCAAGCCAGGCCCAGCGTATACAAGGCCTGAAT
>CAXDQP010000316.1:0-2712 GCA_963991335.1 uncultured Flavobacteriales bacterium | reverse complement strand
GGTGCAGACCGTGTCGAGGGATTGAAGGCCGGCGGTGATGATTACCTCGGCAAACCGTTTCACCTGGAAGAACTCCTGTTGCGCGTGCAGCGTTTGATCCGGCTCAATGGACCGACTTCCGAATCCGTGGCGTCTGTGTACCATTTTGGAACGGGATGTTGCGTGGACTTTGACGCCTATCAAATCACTACACGAAACGGAGAAATCAAAAGCATTACCAAACGGGAAGCGAGTTTGCTCAGGCTCCTCATATCGCGTGCAAACCAAGTAGTCAGCCGGGAGGAAATCCTCAAAATTGTCTGGGGCTATTCCGCCCTACCCAAAACTCGAACCATTGACAACTTCATCGTTGCTTTCCGGAAATACTTTGAGTCCAATCCCAAAAAGCCGGAACATTTCACTTCCGTGCGCGGCGTTGGCTACCGATTCCTCGTTGACTAAAAAAAAAACAAATTCCAAAGGCAACCCTTGATGTTGAGCTTCGTCTTAGAGGCATAACACGGTCTGAGAATACTGTGTTGGTTTCAATTTCTTGCAGGTTATGAAGAGGGACTCGAAGGAGTTCCTCTTCTTCTTTTCAGCCGTTTTTGCTGCATTTGCAGCCGCGAAGACTTCACCGCAGCAAAGCTCATTTTACTTTCACGTACACCACCGATTTCGTCTCAAAAAACGGGGAATCGAACCACTGCGCAATGGGGATTATCTCCGTAGTTTGCGCCACTTCACTCAATTCTTCCTTTAAATCGCCTCCTTTCAAGGCCAAAACACCATTGGGCCAAGGATTCAAAGACCTTCCACTGATCTTGTTGATGACCCAAGGCAAAAAACGATCCATTCGGGTGACCGCGCGGCTCACAATGAAATCAAATTGACCCGAAATTTCCTCGGCACGGCCGTGGTGCATGGTGACATTTTTCAGCCCCAGTGCGTGAACCACGGCACGGACCACTTTCATTTTCTTGCCAATGCTGTCACACAACGTAAATTCGACATCGGGGCAGGCAATTGCGAGCGGTATGCCCGGAAAACCTCCACCGGTCCCCACATCCAACACACGGCTACCCGGGGCAAAACGCATGGCATTGTATATGGCGAGGCTATGCAGGACATGCCTTTCCTCAAACGCCTCCATGTCCTTTCTTGAAATAACGTTGATGGCCGCATTCCACTCTTCGTAGAGCGGCCGCAATTGGCTGAGTTGCTCTAGGGCCTCTTCCGGCAAGTTGGGCACAAGTTGGGCGTAGTCCATCATCAGATGGTCTCCCGTACACCGCCCAAAACGCGCTCTAAAATGTCCCTTGCTCGGAACAATTGCGCTTTGACGGTGCCCAAAGGCAATCCGAGCTCGTCCGAAATTTCGTCGTAACTCTTCTCTTCGAAATATCGCATTTCAACCAAGCGACGGTACTTCGGCTTCAATTCACCTACAACATCGTGCATCCGCTCTTTGCGCTCTTTTTTCTCGAGCGATTCAAAGGGATCCAGGCCTCCATCGGCTACGTGAATTTCCATGGAATCGCCGTCCTCATTGCGGAATCCTTGGTCCAGCGAAAGTGCCTTGATGCGTTTCTTTCGAATGAAATCAATGGTGTGATTCGAGCCGATTTTGAAGAGCCAAGTAGAGAATGCGTATGCAGGTGTGTACTGCTCAAGGCGTTGAAACGCTTTGCTGAACGTCTCAATGGTCAAATCATCCGCATCGTCCGAACTGAAGACCATCTTGTTGATCATGTGAAAGATCGAATCGCGGTAGCGCTGCATGAGTTCTGCATACGCTTTTTCATCTTTTTCCTTGGTAGCACGCAACACCAATGCATAGTCATAGCGGGCTTTGTCAGACAAATTCGGGTTCACATCCATGGGCATGAAATGGGCGGTCAAACAGTTGGTGAGTCGCCGCAACAGCTTACCACTGATTCCGGGAAGGAATGACGGCCATGGTGATGGCCATCATCCAAGTCCAGCCGGTCCCGAACGGTTGAAGCCAACCGTAATGGAACCAATAATCAGGGGCTTGGCACGCTTTGGCGATTGACCGAAAGATAAGGACCGCAGTGAGCCAAGCAGACCCCAGTCCGATGCCGAGTATCCATAGAACAATGTGCAAAACCCCACCCTGCGATCCGCTGGTGAGCGCCAAGGCCCCAAACGCCAGCCAAAGCAGTGTCAAAAGCTGCGGAAACAACAGGCGCAACCGATCCATTCGCGCATAACGCGGGGCCGTGGACCAATGCCTACGCTTTTGATTCACCCATCGAATGGAAGTCCTGGGAAGTCCAGAATCCACTTGTGCCTCGCGATCGGTGAGCGTTCGAACACGGCAATCGGTCAAAGCCACCAACCGCTGAACCGCTAAATCATCGTCGCCAGAAGCGAGGTCCTGATGTGTTTCAAAACCCGGATGCACCGCTGCACGCATGGCCATGTTTCTCCCGACTCCCATGTATGGGCTTCCAAGCTCAGCCCAGCCTACGTAGCTTCTGGCAATTCGCAATGCATCCCAAGCTTGCAATGCGCCAAGCATCCTGGGCCCGCGCTCTGTTCTCGGCAAACTCAGGCCGAGGATCAAATCTTCCCCGCATTCCAAGGGCTCCACCATTCGCCTCAACCAGGCAATGCTCGCAGGCCACCAGTCAGAAAAGGGGAAAACCGCAAAGCCAAAGGCAGCGCGTAGGGATTAACCGGAGCAGGCTGGATGCCAGAGGGCGCGGA
>CAXDQP010000315.1:0-2728 GCA_963991335.1 uncultured Flavobacteriales bacterium | reverse complement strand
TCCAAGCAAGCCCAACTCTCCCATTTTACGAAAGAGTTCCCGCGGAAAATATTGACGCTCATCCCAATCCATCCGATGGGGTAAAATTTCGTTTTTAGCAAAATCGCGCACCGTTGCGCGGATGGCTTTTTGATTTTCGGATTCTGAGAAATTCATTTATTTTTTATTTGTAGTGAACCAGAGACAGGCACGATTCGTCCACAGAAGACAAGGGCCAGCCTTCGCGTCCATTCAATCCATTGAGCTCAATGATGAAAGCACAAGCCATGGTCTCCGCATCACACGCTTCGACGAACTTCATTTCTGCACGAGCCGTGCCACCTGTGGCAAAAACATCATCGTTAATCATGACGCGCATGCCCGGCTTGAGTGCATTTGCCTGGCACTCCAATTCCGAGCTTCCATATTCCAAATCATACGACACCCGATTCAAAGCACCAGGCAGTTTACCCGGTTTTCGAAATGGAACAAACGGAACATCCCAATGCAATGCCATGGCTGGCCCAAAGATGAAGCCACGGCTTTCGATTCCTACCACACAATCCGGTTTCCCCTGCGCTTGCTCCACCATGAGAATCATTGCACCAATTGCCTTTTTCGAAACGACAGGATCGCGCCAGAGCGGCCCCATATCCTTAAAAGTAACCCCCGGTATTGGGAAATTTTCGACATCTTCAATGCGAGCCGCCACCGCCAGAGCGGATTGATTAATCTCTTTTTGAAGGTGTGGAGGGGACGGCATTTAAACGTGGTTTGCAAACCCTAAGGTACGGAGACCACCTCCGAAATAGACTGTCATTGATGGGTATTGACAATTTTAGGTCCTCGACTCTCTTCAAAACGTGTAAGTCTCGGTATGCTGTTACGGCATTTGCCCCCGCATAACGTATGTAAGGATGGGATTGGAATTCCTTCCACGACGCTTGGTTCAAACACAAAAACCGAAACACGCCTTCGCCTTTGTAAAACCAAGGAATGATGGCTTCAACTTGATCAGGATGCATCCCCCAAACTTCTCTGAGCTGTTCCACTGAATGAAAACCACCCAGCGCCTCGCGAAACCGACAAATCCTTCCTGCTACTTTTGGGCCGATCCTTGGCAGCGCTTCCAACGCAGCACTGTCCATTTCATTAATATTCAATGAAGCTTTCTTCGGCCGGTCCACTTGTTTTTTCACCTCGCGCCGGCGTTGAGCCGTTGCCGGGTTTACCTGGACGCTATGCAGGCCCTGAGGCTTCTCATTTCGAACCAAAAAAGCGTCCATTCCTTGCAAAGCATTGAGCAGCATCTCCACTGATTGCACTTTAAAATCGGCGGAACCTTGATGCATCCTCCATTCAAGGTGCATCCAATATGCGCCAAACGCACACCAGGACATCAACGCCATTTCAACCCATATTCGCTCCCTTCCTCTCCTCTTCCTCACTCGAATGACTCAAAAATTCAACTTCATTCGTAGCGCTTAATTTCCCCAGACTTGATTCGCCGGAAATAATCTGCAACGTCCTCCTTGACTTCCCGCATGAGGAAGTAAAGCCCCAAGACATTTGGGAAACACATGGCAAAGATCATGGCATCACCAAAGTCGAAAACGCTTTGGGCCGAAATCGCTGAACCCAAAATGACAAACAGGCAAAAAATCGCTTTGTACGTAATATCAGCAGTGCGCGATTCGCCGAATAAAAATGTCCATGATTTCAATCCGTAATAACTCCAGCTGATCATCGTTGACAGCGCGAACAAAATAACGGCAACCGATAGCACAACAGGAAACCAGCTCATGGTTTGTGCAAAGGCGCTGCTTGTCAACTCAATCGCCTGAAGGTCTTTTGCTTTGGCCAAGCCCAAGGCGACTTCTTGCCCCATTTCTCCATAACCCGATATTACAATGACTAGCGCCGTCATGGTGCAAATGACTACGGTATCGATAAATGGTTCAAGCAAGGCAACAACGCCTTCGCTCACTGGCTCATTTGTTTTCGCCGCGGAGTGGGCAATGGAGGCAGAGCCGATGCCGGCCTCATTCGAAACTGCGGCCCGCTGAAAGCCGACAGTCAGCACACCACTCAAGCCGCCATAAGCCGCTTCTGGAGAAAATGCACTTGAGAAGATGAGCGCAAAGGCACCGGGAATCGCAGTGAAATTTGCGAACAACACTACTAAAGCGCCCAGCACATAGATTCCAACCATGAATGGGACGACCTTATCCGTGACCTTGGCAATGCTCTTGATGCCGCCAATGATGATCAAGCCAACTAAAATTGCCAAGATCACGCCAAAAATCCAACTTTGGCCCATGAGGAATGACGCTTCTCCTCCGGTGACTTCAATCAATTGCTTGGTGGCTTGGTTGATCTGAACCATGTTTCCTCCCCCGAAACTTCCGCCAATGCATGCGATGGCAAACAACACCGCCAAGACTTTTCCAAGGCGCACTTTGCCTTGCTTTGCCAATCCATCCCGCAAGTAATACATGGGACCGCCTGAGACCGAACCATCTTCATTTTCCTGACGGTACTTCGTCCCCAGCGTGCATTCAATGAATTTGGAACTCATCCCGAGCAATCCCGCCACAATCATCCAGAAGGTAGCTCCGGGACCGCCCAGCGAAACCGCGAAAGCCACTCCGGCGATGTTGCCCACTCCTCCCGTTCCGCTCAATGCTGCTGTCAACGCTTGGAAAAGACTTACTTCCCCCGCCTCGTTGGGGTCATCGAATTTTCCACG
>CAXDQP010000314.1:0-2728 GCA_963991335.1 uncultured Flavobacteriales bacterium | reverse complement strand
GCCCCGGACCAACACCACAGGCTACGAACCGAAGAGCATGCGCCAGGTGCGCAACGGCGACCATTGGTTTGCCACTTCCGATCAGGGGGCCTTCCGATGGGATGGCGAAGATTTTCATCAGCTCACCACTGCCGACGGTCTGCCCACCAACAACGTCTCCTTGCACTTGGAGGATCGACAGGGAAACCTCTGGCTCAGCTGTTTCCACTGGCACTTGACCTCAGGTGAGCAACGCGGCGCCCTGTGCATGTGGGACGGCGAAACGATCACAACTTTTCCAGACATCCCGGGCTTGACCGAAAATGAGGTCTACTCCGTCCTGGTAGACCGGGATGGCAACATATGGATGTGCGCCACCGGCCATGGCGTATACCGTTACGACGGCATCAACTTCAAGGCATTCACCCAAATCCAACCTGAAAATCCCGACTTCAGATTCGGGTGCAATTCCATCTACGAGGATCGAAAGGGCCGCCTGTGGTTCGGTTTTGCCGGTGGCCTGTATCGGCTGGATGGAGACACGCTCGTGAACGTCACCCGCGGTGGACCTTGGGACTGACGAGGTCCTTAACGGTCAAAAGGATCGCCCAAGTGGATCACACTGAACCATCCGCGGAACGTGACAACGTCAACGTGACCCCATCATGGAGGTGGGGATTTTGGTGTTGAAACCATAAATTCTACAAAAATTTGAAAGGCGCTGAAAGGCCCGTCATTATTTGATGGTTGGCCCTATACGGACTGCAAAAGCAGCTGCAAGTTGGTGGTTTGCTGGTGTTCTCGTTTTATGTCTCCCAATTAAGAATTGTATTGCTTGTACATGCTTATCTTCATCGTGCGAGATTGACTGAAATGAATCACTTGATGACATTAATGGCGTTTTGAAGCGGGTTTTATAAATTAGCAGAATTGCTTCAAGAGGTGAAACATGGAGAAGAGACGTAAAATATGGTATGCTCCCTTTAAAGACCAGGCATACGGGGAGGAGGAAATAAAAGCAGTTGAAGACTCACTGAGAGACGGTTGGTTGGGAGGTCAAGGTCCTCGCTCTAAAGAATTCGAAAGACAAATCGCTGCTTTTTTTGGTAAAAAACAGGGTGTTTTCGTGAATTCCGGATCATCTGCCTGTCTCTTGGCCATCGCTTCATTGGACCTTCCAAGAGGTTCAAAAATCATCACGCCAGCCTGCACTTTCTCGACAACTCTCGCGCCAATTATTCAATTGGGGTACGAACCGGTATTCGTAGATGTTGGTTTGCAAGACTATGTTGCCCAAGTTGAGGGTGTGATGGCAGCCCTCTCTCCTGAGGTCAAAGCCATCATGCTGCCCAATCTTATAGGAAACAAACCGAACTGGGCCTTACTCAAACAGGAGTTAACGCTCCTCGGTAGGTCAGATGTTATTCTGATTGAAGATTCAGCCGACACCCTCACCTGCACACCGGAAACGGACGTCAGTACAACCAGTTTTTATGCATCTCATATAATCACAGCGGGAGGTGTTGGAGGCATGGTCATGTTCAATAACAAAGAGCACGTTACACGATGCTTGCAGTATCGCGATTGGGGCAGACTTGGAGACGATTCCGAAATCTTGGACGACAGGTTTTCTCATGAAGTTGATGGAATCCCTTATGACCACAAGTTCTTGTACAGTGTTCTCGGCTACCACATGAAGTGTTCTGAGATGAATGCAGCCTTTGGCTTGGTGCAACTCAAGCGATTCAACAATTTCTCCAAGATTCGCCGCAACAATTTCGAAAGGTATTTACACAATCTTCAAGGTGTCGGCGATTTGATTTTGCCAGACGATTCCAAGAAGCCTCACTGGCTCGCAATACCACTTCAAACATCTCAACGATTTGAACTCTTGAGCCATCTTGAAAACAACAACGTACAAACACGCGTGACGTTCGCGGGGAACGTTACCAGACACCCCATCTTCAGAGAATACCTCCAAGATTTCGAGCATTCAGATTTAATCATGCGCAACGGATTCTTACTCGGCGCCCACCACGGACTAACAACGGATGATGTAGACTTCGTTTGTGCGAAAATAATTGAGTTTTTCAAATGAAATCTGTAATCCTGGGCGATGGAATATTAGGGAGCGAACTTTGGTCACAAACGAAATGGGATATCATTTCTCGGAAGGCAGACAATTTTCATGCGGAAAAATCAGATCTAGAAGAATTCCTTCTCGATCATAGCGCGTCAAGCCCGCTTCGTCCTAAGTATGACGTTATTGTCAATTGCATCGCAAACACCGCAAGTTATTCTTCGGACCATGACCAACACATGGCCATCAATTTCACTTTCGTACAAAAACTCGTGGCGTTTTGTAATCAACACAACGTCAAGCTGATCCATATTTCGACGGAATTTGTTTACGCCAATAACCCCTCACCTCCGCGGGAAACAGATCAGCCGCTGCCAGACAACAGTCACTACGCGAAAAGCAAACTTCTTGCAGACTATTACCTGTCATTTTTCTCCAATGACTACTTGATCTGCCGCCTCCTTCACAAGGAGAATGGCTTCAGTCCTGAAAACGTTTGGGATTGCCAAACATCAGGAGACCAAGTAAAACACATAGCTCCATTGATCATCGACCTGATCAAAACCAACCAAACTGGAATTTTTAATGTGGGCACAGGAGACAAAACCTTATCTGATTTGTCAGAGCATTCCAACGTCATAGCCCCAACAGAACATGTGCCGCAAGACA
>CAXDQP010000313.1:0-2731 GCA_963991335.1 uncultured Flavobacteriales bacterium | reverse complement strand
ACTGACCGAAGCCAATTCTCCCGACGAGGCGCGAGGTAATGGGCCTCGCCCGTCTCGTAATCAGTGGTGACTACATGCACATGTTTGTCCTCTATGAAGCGATTCGCCGCCTCCCAATCGATGGGTGATTCTGAATGCACAACTTTGGCTAGGTGCGCAAGGTTCATGAGCCCTTCGTCTGACATTACCGATCCAAAAGAGATAAATTTCCCATCTTCAATGAGCTTTTCGGAGAGGTCGATGAAATGTCCCCGCTGCCCAGATAAGAACGAGGTCATGGCCATGGAACCGGCACTTACACCGTAGTAGTATTGGAATGGGCGGTACCCTAACGAAGCAAAACCATCCAGAACGCCTGCTGTAAATGCACAGCGTAAACTTCCCCCTTCCAACACCAAAGCTTCATATTCGGGGATTTTTTTCATTCCTTAGAATATACGCCAAAAAAGCGAGTCTTCGCTATTGTGGTCACCTCACAATCAAACGGACCGCTCGGGGGGCGGTGGTTCTCAGCCAATAAATACCTGGAGTTTCTGGTGCTTGAAACGTTGTGGCTCGAAGCGGCAAGCGAAGCAAGGTCTGACCCGTAACATTTCTCAGTTCCGCTTCTCCCTCTATTTCTTGGTCGTTCCAACCAATCGTGACATCAGCCCCGCGAAGAACGGGATTGGGATACACCTGAAAGGCCGATGCTGATGAGATATTGTCCAAATCCAATGCCAGGACGTCAATATCCCCCACGTGTAACACATACGTTTCTCCAAGCTGATGCATGGCTCCGTACACTTGATAGACATCCCCCGGTGTTGGTCCATCCGGATCTTCGTTGTTCGATGGATCGTCCGTATCGATGCCCCAGCATGTGACTTCTCCTGTTCCATCACTTACCGTCCAGTACCCTTCCGCGTCAGGTGAAGTGAGAACCGTGGCATTGTCAATCCTCACGCGTGTTCCCTCATACTGCTCATCCTGAAATGCATCCGCTGTCAACCATATTCCCATGGGGGTGGCATTCCAGAAATCAACAAAATTGGTCAATACCGCATCCATGATGGTGGTGTTGCCGTCTACTTCCACGACTGTGCCCGAGATTTCCAAAACGTCACCTACTTCAGGCTGACGCTCTCCGCTCCAATAGGGCGGATTCGTTGCGATGGAAACTCCAGGACCATTCACATAAATCCCATTCCAAGCACCATAGGCGTCTTGCATGTACCAAGTGTCTCCGAAAAATTCAGTGACTTTGCCCGTGATATTCACCGATTGGCCTTCCAGTGGAGATGCCGACGTTTCGCCTTGAACTTCAATCAAGGGGATGAACTGTGCACTCAGCCGGTTGAAATGAAAGGATGATAAACTTCCAAGGACAAGAAGACAAAGGAGTGTGAATGGTATTCTCATGTGTGGAAAGTAAACAATCGATTACAATCTTGATCATGCACGGATGCATGGATACCAACATCCTTGAATGTCAATCCATTCCAAAATCCTATCCTTAATTGTATTATTCTTGTTCCAAACAAACGGATTCACCATGCTATTTCGACCTTTTTGCCTCGCATCTACTCTTTTCTTGTTCCTTTTCGCTATTGGCTGTAACGTCCCTGCCCCACCGAACCCATTGCCCACGAGCAGCGGCTTTTCGCCAGAGGGTGGCCCCGTTCATTTTGGCTCTGAAGCGTCAGTTGAAATTGTAAAAGGCATCGATACGGCATGGGCGGAGATGGACATGGAACGGCTCGCCACTTTTTTTAGCGATACCGCAAAATTCGACTGGTATGATGGGAGGTCATATGCTGGCGTTGATGCCTTTATCGAACGCATCATGGAAGACACCCTTGATAATGAGTGGGACTTTCGTTGGGCCTACTCCCTCGATGCCAACATCGAAGAACCTGGCGATTGGGTTCACGCTGGATTTGACGTCAGAGCAACAAAAAATGAAGAAGCCGTGGAACATGCGTGGTACCAGGAATGGTACTACATCGAAGACGGCAAAGTGAGCTACTGGTACAATATGAAGGCGATACGCCAGGACTAATTGCCCCCTGTGCAATCCCCAGGAACAAGAACGGAGCATAATGTCAAGGACCTCAGTTTTGTTGATTTCGGTGTTAACCTTAACGGGCTGCAAACCCATGCAAGAAAAAATTCTGGGCACTTATGACATGAATGCTGATCGAGGCTGCAAAAGCTGTGCTGAGAATGGCCCCCAAACTATGGCCTTTGAGGATGAAGACACGAGTGACGGAATTCAAGGGAATTATCTTTTTGAATTTCAAGATGGCCAATATCACTCTGGGTCTTATGGCTTTTTACTTGTCGATACCACTGTTACCGTGATCCTCTACCCTGAGGATGCTTCCTTCGATTACACACCTCTCATTGGTACGAATCTGCGCAAAGAGTACCGCGTAAATGGTGACAAAATCAAGGAAGATTGCGAAGGCCTTTTCCGCAATTGCGTCTGGGACAGGCGATAGAATAGGCCTCCTTTTGATGCTGCTGTTGGATGGCAACTACCCCCAATCCATCGGGTTCTTCTTCCTTCACCCATAAAACCCAGAGTGAGAAACGAATTGTGTCACAACAGCGAAAAACAGAAGAGCCTGCAAATCAATGATTTACAGGCTCCTTTGTGACCGTGTAGGAGTAACACAATTTATTACAATCGGTAACACTAGTAAACAAAGGGGGCTGTCTCTTATACACATCTCCGAGCCCACGAGAC
>CAXDQP010000312.1:0-2740 GCA_963991335.1 uncultured Flavobacteriales bacterium | reverse complement strand
ACACTAGATCGCTCGTCGGCAGCGTCAGATGTGTATAAGAGACAGGTGTTTATGTGCCGTTCACCACGGCGCAACGCTTGTTTCAAAATTCAGATGTCATCAGCCGCATATCGATGGGGACGGGGACGGCGGAAATTGAGGAAACTAGAGCAACGTCGACCGGATTGCTTTCTTGGTTGCAAAACCGACTGGCTGTGCATCCCGAGGATTCGGTAGGCGTAGGGGTGGAAATCCGGAATGAAGATGCGGAAATGTTCCGTGCCATCTTTCAGGGAATTAATTTGTTTGTGTGGTTCGTGGGATTGATGACCTTGCTTGCCGGTGCGATGGGAGTGGCCAATATCATGGCCATTGTGGTGCGGGAGCGCACCAAAGAAATTGGCGTTCGCAAAGCATTGGGAGCCACGAGCAGCAGCATCGTTGGGCAAATTGTTCAGGAGTCTGTTGTCCTGATGCTCGTTTCGGGCTGCCTTGGATTGGTGGCCGGAGTTTGGACCCTCCAGTCGCTCGCCCCGTATGCGGATCACGAGTTTTTCTCGAACCCGCGCGTTGACTTCTCTTCCGCAGTTCTAGCCCTGGGAATCCTCATCGCTGTGGGCGTTGTCAGTGCTCTGGGTCCTGCCACTCGAGCCGTTTCCATTCGTCCTGTAGAAGCCTTGCGCGATGAGTAATCCATTGAAACGCTTCTTCGATCGAGATCACTTTTTGGAGTTGATCCAAATCCTCGTTCAAAAACCGCTGCGCACGGCACTGAGTGGATTGGGAGTGGGGTGGGGGCTGTTCATGATTATTCTGACGATTGGATCAGCCAACGGTTTGGAAAATGGAGTCTCACAAGATTTGGGTGATTCGGCGCGTAATAGCATGTTCATGTGGACCCAGTCCACCAGCATGCCCTACAAAGGCTTCCAGCGCGGACGAAATGTTGATTTGACCATATCAGATGTTGAATACCTCAAGGCAAATAGCCAAACGTTGGTCGCCACTGCTCCGCAAAATCAGCTCGGCGGTTGGCGCGGCTCAAATAACGTAACGCGTGGGATCAAAACGGGAGCTTTCACGGTTTTTGGTGAGTATCCTGAGCAGCGACTGATCGAGGCAAAACCCATTCAATCAGGCCGCCATATCAATAACCGGGACATATCCGACCGGCGAAAGATTGCGGTCATCGGAAAGCGTGTTCAAGATATTTTGTTTGCGAAGGATGAAAATCCCATTGGAAATAGCATTCGCATCAACGGCGTAAATTTTGCTGTGGTAGGCGTCTTTGGTTCCATGCGCGACGGAGAAGATGCTGAAGAGGATTTGCAGAGCATTTTGATTCCTTTTTCAACGTTCAATCAAGCCTTTCACTACGGAGATGAAGTCGGCTGGTTGTGCCTGCTGTTTGATGAAAATGTTCATGCCGACTCCGCGGCAACGGAGGTCATGGCTGTGCTGAAGTCACGGCTGTCCATACATCCGGATGACAATCGCGCATTTGGTCACTGGACAGTGGCCGAAGAGTATGAGCAAATTCAATCTGTTTTTGGGGCCATTCGTTGGGTGAGCTTCGTCTTTGGCGGATTGGCGCTTTTGGCTGGAATCATCGGAATCATGAACATCATGCTCATTACAGTCCGAGAACGAACCAACGAACTTGGGGTGCGCAGAGCATTGGGAGCATCGCCCGGCATGATTGTTCGACAAATCATGGGAGAGACGTTGTTTCTAACGTCACTTTTTGGCGTCATCGGAGCCGTATTGGGAGTTGCAACCATTGAAGGGGTGGATGCTATTCTGCTTTCCAGTCCAGGCATGGATGGCGGTAGTTTCCGCAATCCAGAAGTTTCAGTAGATATCGTATTAAAATCATTGGCCATCATGGTCGTAATGGGCGCGGTTGCCGGCATTTTGCCTGCAATCCGAGCAGTGTCCATACGGCCTGTAGAAGCCATTAGAACGGAATAATTCATGAAAAAGGGAAGAGTAATTGCCTTATTGGTTTTCATTGTTTTGGTGCTGGTGGCAGCTGGCTACACCTTGAATCATCTCTTTGAGCAGGAGAAGCAAGAGGCCGCATCGTTTCGCACGGAACAACCCCGCATGGGCGACATCGTTATCAAAACCGTCGCGGCGGGCTCCATTCAACCGCGGCAGGAAATATTGATCAAGCCACAGATTTCGGGGATTGTTCGTAGGGTATTGGTGGAGGCAGGAGACCAAGTGCGAACAGGCGATGTCATTGCCGAAGTCACGGTTGTGCCGGATATGGGAGCATTGAGCAGTGCTGAAACCCGATTGCAGCGTGCCCGAATCAACCTCGAAGATGCAGAGATGAATGCGGATCGGAACCGGTCATTGTTGGAACAGGGCATCATTGCGGCCGCGGACTACCAAGTATTCGACATTGCATTGAAACAGGCCAAGGAAGAGGTTTATGCTGCGGAGGACAACCTAAAGATTATCCAAGATGGCGTTGCAGCCCGCAGCGGAAGAACTTCCAATACCATGATTGCGGCAACGATCGACGGCATGGTTTTGGATGTTCCCGTGAAGAAGGGCAATAGCGTCATCGAAGCCAATAATTTCAATGAGGGCACCACCGTGGCGGCAGTAGCGGACATGCAGGACTTGGTTTTTCTTGGCAAAATTGATGATAGTGAAGTAGAGAAGCTCTCGGTAGGGATGGACATCCAATTGACAATTGGGGCTATCGAAGGGCTGACCATTCCCGCGGCATTGGAATACATTTCACCAA
>CAXDQP010000311.1:0-2751 GCA_963991335.1 uncultured Flavobacteriales bacterium | reverse complement strand
ACCATGCACGCCGTGGCCAATGCGTCTGCCGTTGCGGCCTCTGCGGCTTGTATAGTAGCACTCAAAAGCGAATGCTGCACCGGATACCCCGTAAAAGGACTGATGGTGTGTGAGCGCTTGATTCCGTCTTCCTCATAAAACTTCCGATAGTTTCCGCTCGTGCAAATCGCGGCATCTTTCACCGCTACGATGGACTGAAGTTGCCGTTCATCCAATCCATCATTCTGGTCAACAGGCAAGTCGATTGCTATGCGCCACACTTGTCCGTCTGAACGAAGCCCCTGGCATTTCACTTCACCTCCGACTTCGACCATGAAGTTGGATACACCTTCTTCCAGCAAGGCATCTGCGAGCAAATCCACCGTCAAACCTTGGGCAATGCCATTGAAATCGATTGAAGTACTCGGATTGCCTTTGCGAATGTATGTATCCTGATAGATTCGATCCGCCTCGTTTTCCTCGAGATCAATCCGGTCCGCAGTCATGCCTACCGACGGAAGAATGCGTCGAACATCCTCATCGTTTACTACTCCTTTTTCGCTCAATCCAAACCCCCAAAGCTCCACCAATGGATGCACTGTGGGGTCAAAAGCACCCTGCGATGCTTCAAACAAATCCAAGCTTCGCGACCAAATCACAGACCAGAGACGAGAAGAGTCGACGAAGGTGTAGAGATCGTTGCCACCTGCGTATTCATTGATGGCATTGATTCTCGAGGCAGGTCGCCACAAATTGAATTCAACATCTACCGCTTCCAAAACCGAATCAATCCGGCTCTGATCCACCCTCACATCCCCAAGGTATTTAATGAGGTAGGTGGTACCCTGGGTATTACCCGTATGAAGGTGTTCCTCTATCCCAACAGCACCAGCGGTCGTTGACTCAACTGGGGCTGTTGGACCCGGGGCATTGCATGAACCGAGGCAAGCAGCTATTAGAAAAGTTGCAACGACGGTTTGACGCGGCCATGGATTAGCCGCCAAAATCATCGAAGCTAACGTTCTCAGGCGGCACTCCCCAATCGTCACACATCTTCAAAACCGCTTGGTTCATCATGGGAGGTCCGCAGAAGTAAAATTCAATGTCTTCCGGCGCATCATGCTGGGCAAGTTGGTGTTCAATCACCGCATTGTGCACGAATCCCAAAAATCCATCGCCTTGATCGCTGATGTCTTTTTTCACTTTCCAATCATCCCCTTCTGCTGGCTCAGAAAGCACAACATGGAAATCAAAATTGGGAAATTCTTCCGCAATCTTGTTGAAGTCATCCAAATAGAAAAGCTCTCGTTTCGAACGACCTCCGTACCAGAAAGTCACCTTTCGGTCCGTCTTGACGGTGTGAAACAGATGGAAGAGATGTGATCGCATAGGAGCCATTCCGGCGCCACCGCCGATGTAAACCATCTCTGACCCTGTCTCCTTGATGAAAAACTCACCGTACGGGCCTGAAATCTCAACCTAATCGCCTGGATTTTGAGCAAAGACGAAGGAAGAACAGATGCCAGGGTTCCCTTGCATCCATGCGTTCCGAGCACGATCCCAAGGCGGAGTGGCAATCCGAATATTCAACATGACGATGTTGCCCTCTGCTGGGTGATTCGCCATGGAGTATGCACGGACAATGGGCTCTTCATTGGTCATTTTCAAATCCCACAACCCAAACTTGTCCCACTCGCTTTTGAATGTATTTGGATCTTTGTGGTGATCCGGGTGCGCCGTCACATCAATCCCTTTGTATTCCACAACGGTTTCAGGCACATCCACTTGAATGTATCCCCCCGCTTCGAAATCCAACGACTCCCCTTCAGGAAGTCGGACCACAAATTCTTTGATGAAAGAGGCAACGTTGTAGTTGGAAACGACCTCGCATTCCCATTTCTTAATCCCAAACACCTCTTCAGGCACCTGGATCTCCATGTCTTCTTTGACCTTGACTTGGCAGCCCAATCGCCAGTTGTCTGCGATTTCTTTTCGGCTGAAGTGAGGCTCTTCCGTCGGTAGGATGCTCCCTCCTCCTTCGGCGACTTGGCAACGGCATTGTACACAGGTTCCACCGCCTCCACAGGCTGATGGCAAGAAAACACCATTGTTTCCCAACGTCGTGAGCAGGGTGCTTCCACCATCTACTTCGAGCGTTTGCTCTCCGTTGATTACGATTTTCAGTTTTCCACTGGGCGATAGTTTCGCTTTGGCGAAGAGCAATAAGCCCACAAGCAGTAGGATTACAGCCAAGAAGAAAGCGATTGTCAGAACAATTGTAGTCGTCATCTCTATCAAATTTCAATGCCCATGAAGCTCATGAACGCAATGCCCATAAGCCCTGTAATAATGAACGTGATGCCCAGTCCTTTGAGCGGAGCTGGCACGTGTGAGTAGCGGATTTTCTCGCGAATTGCGGCGATGGCGACGATGGCAAGCCACCAACCGACACCTGAGCCCAAGCCGAATACCGTAGCCTCTCCAATGCTCGGGTACTGGCGGTCTTGCATGAACAAGGCACCTCCCAAAATGGAGCAGTTCACGGCAATCAACGGCAAGAAAATACCCAATGCTCCGTACAAGGCCGGCGCAAATTTTTCGACAATCATCTCCACCAATTGAACCATGGATGCAATGACTGCAATGAACATTATGAAGCTCAGGAAACTCAGGTTTATGCTGGCGTAGTCTGGGCTGATCCATTGCAACGCCCCTTCTTTCAAAACGTAATTTTCCAATATGTAATAGATCGGAACGGAAATTCCCAAAACG
>CAXDQP010000310.1:0-2762 GCA_963991335.1 uncultured Flavobacteriales bacterium | reverse complement strand
CCTTAGGAGTAATGAGTAAAAACTTGTGGAAAAGCGATCCCGATTGGTTCGAGCCTTGGTTCAACGCTCCCGAATATCATCTTTTGTATGGCAATCGCTCTGAGCTTGAGGCCATTTCCTTTGTCGAAGCATTGACAGGAAATCAGGCGCTACTTGCAATGGAGAAGCGGATTCTAGACATCGGATGCGGAGCGGGCAGGCATGCGGCAGCCATGGCTTCGTTGGGGCACACGGTTGTTGGTATGGACTTGAGTGCAAATAGCATCGCCAAAGCGCACTTTATGCATGCCTCAAAGAAAATGCGCTTGCAATTCATCCAAGGGGATATGCGATGCATTGCATCGCAGTTTGCGCCGGATGCGTTTGAGGCTGTCACCATGTTATTTACGAGTTTTGGTTACTTCGAGAAGGAAGAGGAGCACGAAAAAACGTTGCGGGGGGTTCGAAGAGTGCTCAAGCCTCAAGGTCCTTTTGTCCTTGATTTTTTAAACCTGCACCAAGTGAAGAGTGCGTTGGTTCCATTTGAGCGTGTCACGAAAGGAGGGGTTGAGTTTGAATTGAATCGTCGAATCGCTGATGGTTGGATTGAAAAATCCATTCAGTACAATGATTCTCAGGGCATATCACAGCATTATGTTGAACGCGTAAAGGCATTTTCGCCGGAGAACCTGTTGACTATGCTCGAAACGGTCGGCTTCCGGTCTTTCCAAACCTTCGGAAATTATAAGTTACATCCGTTGGTGAAGAGCAGTCCTCGCTGTATTATTGTCGCCCGATAAGTGCCATGTGGATTGCTAGTCTCATATTGTTTTTGATTGCAATTGCTGGAGCATTTGTCTATGATCGGTTTGGATCGCTTCTCCGAAGCCAATTGAATCTGATTTTAGCGTTTGGAGGTGCGTTTTTGATTGGAATCATTTTCAACCACCTCGTTCCAGAAGCATATGCGATGAATCCCAACGCGGGTTACATCGTGGTCTTAGGATTTTTGCTGCAAGGCATCCTCGAGTATATATCGCAGGGAATCGAGCACGGACATGCCCACCATGATCAATCCGAAAATGCGAAAGGCCATATGCCTTGGGCGATGTATTTCAGCCTGTGTTTGCACGCATTTATTGAATCCATGCCTCTGAGCAATGATGGCCTCCACGATCACGAACATCACGATCATGCCGGTCACGTGCACTTGACGGGAATAGAAACCATCGATTCTACGCTGCTAATGGGACTGATTCTTCACAAGTTTCCAGTTGCATTTGTGTTGATGAGTTTGCTTGACGCATTTGGAGTGAATCGAATCAAGCAATGGTTGGCTTTGGCATTTTTCGGTATAACACCGCTCTTGGGGATGTTGTTTTATGATGTCTTGCTCCATTCCGATTCAGCGATCTCTGCTGTCCTGCCTCAATATGCAGGAGGGTTACTGATTGGTATTTTGTTGCACATTAGCACCACAATCTTGTTTGAGACAGGGGATGGTCATCGTTTTAACCGGAACAAAATGTTGGTCACAATAGCTGGCCTTGCGATGGCCTTCTTAGTCACAGGATAATCATTTGAGTCAAAATACTCGATAAAATGTAACTTTTTATCGGCAAGAAACGTAGAAGAGGACACTTAACCTCTCCTATGAAACATTATCGCATCCACATCGACATCAATAAGTTCGAACAGATCTATATGCATCGGCATAAGTTCCAAGTGAATTTATTTGAATATTGCCTCAACTGAGGCATTTTTTTTGCTCAAAAATTAAACTTGGAAAAGGTCAACCGCGATGCTCATTGCATGTTCCCAGGCCCGTTGATTTTTGAGTTTCCAGGCATTGAGCTCCGTGAAATAGGCCACCATATGTTCGGTAGGAATGTTTCCCACCAATTCATTTTGGGCCATAGGGCATCCTCCGATGCCCCTTAGAGCGCCATCAAATCTGCGGCATCCGCTGTCGTAGGCGGCTTTTAATTTGCCTTTGACTTCCTCGGGATGGGCATGCAAATGGGCGCCAAACTCAATGTGCTTGAATTGAGGAATAGTAGAGTGAAATGCGGATGCAATCATTTCGGGTGTGGCGGTCCCTACCGTATCGCTCAAGGCAATGACATCCGGCACTACGCGTTCGGCCAAAGAGTCGACGAATTCGCCAAGTATTTGAGGGCTCCACTCATCGCCGTATGGATTCCCAAACCCCATGCTCAGGTAAACGACGAGTTTCTTGTCGTGGCCGGCACAATGATGCTTGACCCGGTCCAGACGTCTCCATGCATCTTCAATATTCGCACCGGTATTTCTTTTCTGAAAAGTTTCAGACAGGCTCAAAGGAAAGCCCATATCGGTGACGCCCGGCACTTGTGTCGCGTCGATTGCTCCGCGTTCATTGGCCACAATTGTTAGAATACGCGGGCCTGTTGCAAATAGGCCTTCGTCGTGCAATCGATTGATGACCTCTCGGGTGTCCGCCATCTGTGGCACGGCTTTGTGCGATACGAAACTACCGATGTCAATAGCATCGAAGCCTACATCCAGCAAAGCCTTATAATACGCAATTTTATCATTCGTGGTCACAACCATGGGCCAGCCTTGGATAGCATCACGTGGACATTCAATGAGTTGCACTGCGTTCATGTGCGAAAGATAAAGAAGGGGAGGCCCTTTTGTAACTTTTTTGGAGCGGGAGACGTATCCAAGCCAAACGACTTATACCAAAGATCATGGACTTGACAGCTTTCAACCGCCTCCCTCTAGATGAGACGACAAAATAC
>CAXDQP010000309.1:0-2778 GCA_963991335.1 uncultured Flavobacteriales bacterium | reverse complement strand
CAATAAAAGTAGCACAGATCAAAAAAGAGATGTAGAGCATTCCCAAGATGGCTAACACACTGGCCGCTAACAATTGCCATCATCTGACAAATTCGGACAGATGAATTTGCCATCCAATTCCCCAGTCAATGGTTGTGGACAGAACCAATAATCCCACGAACCAGCCATTGGTTTTCCAATAAAACAAAAGACTAACGAAAAAGAGGAAAGCATTCCGGACTCGGAGCTTGTGTTCGCTGGCCCATATTCCGACCAATACAAAAGCCATAAATCCCCAAAATTCAAGGGAAAGAAAGGTGAACGATTGGCTTGGACTGAGGTCAATGGCACTCATGGTTCATTCGAATTGCGGGAATGAAAATCGCTTTGATAAGCTTGGTAGATTGCCCCATACAGCAGGCGTGCAATTTGACCGTAGCCTGCTCGGGTGTAATGAATTCCATCAGGCTGAAGCCAATCTTTAGCCAGCCAAGTTGCTGTGTTTTTTTGGCCACCAAGGGCCATGCCCAAATCAAAGAATCCAAAATTACTCGCTGCGGCGTAGGACTGCAGAAAAGATTGAATTCGTAAAGATTGTTCCTGTGCAATTTTAGATGGTTGGAGAACGGGTGTATTGCTCAGCAGCAGGAGGGCGGCTTGAGGTGCAGTTTTTTGGATGCTCGCTATGGCCTGAGAATATTCCGTGGAGAAGCTCTGAATCTTGAACCCGCCTTCATTCATCGCATCATTCAATCCAATTCCTAGGATTACGAGATCGGGGTTCATTCGTTCAATCAAGAGCGGTAACTCATTGCAGGTGTTTACGTCAGCTATGTGCAGTCCATTGTGGCCCCATTCGTTGAAGACAAGGCGTGGGAAATTTCCTAGATGCGCCGCATAGAGGCCTTCGTATGCAATAAGATTGGCTCGATCCAATGAAGTTTGGAAAGTCAATCGAAGGGTGTCGATCGGAGCATCCAAATCAACGCGCCACCCGATGTCATCTTCCAAGGGAGTAAGGTTCATCCCGACGTCGCCTGCATCGATCGCAAACTCATTGGCACGTGCGTTGGTCCAGACTTCAATCGCATTCGAACTGAATCGTGTGGAGTCAGGCAAATATGCCACATGTTGAATCGATGCGAAGCTTGATGCTGTCCTTGTTTGAATTCCTGTGCCGTTAAATCGGACTTGACTGCTCGTTTTCCAAATTGATTGTGGGCATCTCTGGCCTGTCCAATTCCCCGCCATTTCCGTTCGAAAGTGCGTGGGGGTGTTGGTTTTGGCGAGCCGATACGGAAGCATTAATCCTCTGCTCCAAGCAGCGTTCGGGCTCAGTGCGGTCATTTGCTCGCGCATGAAATGCCCAATCCATCCCGCTTGGATATGTGATCCACCAATGTAGAGGATGGACAGCTCTCCAGGTTGCCGATGTCGAACCGAATCCATCGTCGCCCAAAGCCGGCTAAAGGCGGCGCTGTTCATTGGGATTTCAGCGGCGACTGTGGGTAATGTTTCAACGGCGTGTTGAGGAACGGATTGACAAAATACAGCGGACGCAGTGGTTGCTATCAAGGTGCAGCTGATGATGATGCGCTTGTATCCCATCATAGCCCATCGGATAAGGTTAAATCCGCTTGCCAAGCCTGCCAAAGTGCCCATTCGGTTTGGAGGCTTTTATTGAAAAGGTTAGCAATTTCTCGGGCCCCTTGGGGGGTGAAGTGCACGTGGTCCGAACTGGCGAGTGGGGGAGATGATTCAACCCAAGCAGCCATTGAACCTGAGCCACCCATGACTTCAAAAACATCCCAATAAAGGGCATTCTCTTGCATCGTGATTGATTTCATAACGTCGCGCACATATGGAAGCATTGGATACGTCTGCATGCGCGTTCCGCTTTTCTCGCACATGTCAGAAGGACCAATCACAAGGATTGGCACCTCCGGGAGAATCGCTTGAAACAATCGGATTTGGGAAGCAAACCAACCGCCAAACCTTCGGATTGAAGCGGAATCCTTGAGGTAGGGTACCGCGTTCCCTCCGTATTGGAGCATGATCATTTCGGTACGAACAGATCGAAGCTGTGCGGTCAACTGTGCGCGGTCCAATTGCCGAAACAAGGTTCCAGAACTGCCTCGCATAGCGGCATTGTGGACGACAATGCCGGATTTAGACCAAAGACCAATGGCGTGGAATTCGGGAGAGCTACCTTCAAAACTGATTTTCAATGACTCGAAGGAGCGCACGGCCGCACTGTCTGGCGGAATGGGTATAACGACAGTCGAATGCAACGAGTCGATTTCCAATTGAATCGATTGTAACGTGTCATTATTCAATTCCAGGGTAACCGATGAAGCTGGGCCAGTCCGGCCCAAAACCAAGTGGATTTGGTCAAATACCTGATTTCGTTTGAAACTTCTCGGGTGAGGTGTGAATCGTATCCAGGGTGAAATTTCGCCCTTGTTGTTTTCATGCTGCGCAAAGGCGGCGAACATTCCATATCGGTTGTGCTCAATGGTACTGTCCACCTTGCCAAATCGGGTGAATCGATTCCAATCGCCGGACCATTCCTGTTTCATGGAAAGGGAAGGAATGGGTTGGGCAGGCGCGAGAAATCCTGGCCCTGAACCACCCCACGTTTCCTGCCATTTTGAACGAAGCACACCCGTAATGCGATCCCCTTCAATTTGCGAGTCTCCGAAGTGAAAGACGTGCAAACTCGGAGAGCGCAATGGCGCGTTAAGTTTCTGTCTCTTATACACCTCTCCGAGCCCACGAGACCAGAGCGGGTCTCGTATG
>CAXDQP010000308.1:0-2792 GCA_963991335.1 uncultured Flavobacteriales bacterium | reverse complement strand
ATTCAACTGTCACCTCGTTTTGGATGGAATCTATCCAATCCATGGCCACTTCTAAGCGATCGTTACCGTCAAACGAAACATACGTACCAGCCGTCCCCGCTTGCCATGTTTTTTGTGGAGCGCTCGTCCCTTCAATGGCACTCCAATCTGCCGATCCCGTTTCACCCGACCACTCACACGTGATGGCCAAGTGACTTGTTCCGTCCCAAGCCAAGGGCGCATCCCAAATGAATCTTCCGGGATGAACGGCATCAAACACTTTCGCGGAAGCTGCGGGTGTCCCGAACAGGAAACCATTCAATGTATCGGTTTCCACCCAATGCGCGCTCCACTGCGCCGCATCGCGCATTTGCAAATCACTCAACACCGGAAATTCCAGCCCTGCCACCTCCAAGTTCTCCCAGCCCCAGGCGGCGAGTTCTTCCGCTGTCCAGAGCCACTGCATTTTCCCGCCAGGCTCCCCACTCGAAAGCCAATCCAAATCGCTCCAGTCCGAAGCGCCTTCGGAATCGGCCGCTTGTGATGCAGCCCCTTCTGCTCCAATCGAAAATTCAGGATATGTCCAGCGCACTGTATCCATTGGCGCACCTCCGTCCGGCTCCAAAATCATGGTGTCGGATTCAAAAACAAGGTCATCAATGAGCCAATGCGGGTGGGTAAGCAGATTGCTATCGAGCTCACCTGTGTGGTCAAAAAGGTAACTGTAAGAGAGGTAGTCCCATTCTCCACAGGCATACCCCAGATTTCCTGCCGTACCGTCCTCAAAGCACTTGAGGTTGTAATACATCAATATCTTCTGGTACGATGAATCATTGTCACTCGCTGGAAAGTCAAACCAGCGGCGACCCGGACTGTCGTAGGCTGTTTCGGGGTTGTTCTGAGCCTCCCATGTATAGGTTTGAACCCACGTGGTGTCAGCTTCTTGAGCGACTGCATCGAAGGCAAAAAACAAAATGGAAAAGGCGAAACAGGTGAGCGCAGTTTTCATGGCGTTGTGGCGTACTTGTATGAGGCCATGAAGTTACGAAGCCATTGAATTCTTCAAAGGCAAAGGCAAACAAATCGACACACACTGCAAAGCTTAATGAACAACCCTTCCCGGATATACCCGCAGGGCGGCCTCAATGCATTGCACGGCCTTTTGGATTTCATCCAAATGCAACACATACGCCATACGCACCTCTTGCTTCCCCAGTCCCGGAGTGGCATATAACCCCGAATTGGTCGCCATCATCACCGTTCTTCCTTCGTGTTCAAATGATTCCAAAATCCACTGGCAGAAATCATCCGCATCATCAATGGGCAATTTTGCTACGGCATAAAAAGCACCTCCAGGAACAGGACAAATCACCTTTTCAATGCCATTTAACCCTTGAACAAGGGCGTCGCGTCGCATTCGGTATTCAGAGCGCACCGCGTCGAAGTATGACGCATCGGTGTCCAACGCTGCTTCAGCGGCCACCTGCGCCAACGTCGGCGGACTGAGTCGCGCCATGGCAAAACGCATCGCCGCTCGGCGAACTTCTTCGTTTTTGGTGACCATGGCTCCTACGCGGGCTCCACACATGCTGTAACGCTTGGATACGCTATCGATAACGATGGCGTGTTCTTCCAAACCTTCCAAGTTCAGAACACTCGGCGACATGCGGCCATCGTACGTAAACTCCCGATACACCTCGTCCGCAAACAAAAACAAATCGCGCTTTTTGACCAAATCCGCCACCGCATGCAGCGACTCATCTGCATACTTGGTGCCCGTAGGATTTCCTGGATTGCAAATCAATATGGCCTTGGTCCGGTCGGTAATAGCCGCTTCGAAGGCCGCCATAGGTGGCAGCGCAAAACCGTTTTCAATGGAGGCGGTTACCGGCACGATTTCAATGCCAGCCCAAGCAGCGAATCCATTGTAATTGGCATAAAACGGTTCCGGGATGATGACCTCATCTCCCGGATTCAAACAGCTCATAAAAGCAAAAACCAACGCTTCAGAGCCACCGGTTGTGACCATGATTTCTTCCGGAGTGACCTCAACTCCGACCGTGGCATAGTAACGAGACAGTCCATCACGATACGATGCAAAGCCTTCACTCGGACTGTATTCCAGCACCTCACGCTTCATGCCACGAATGGCTTGCAACGCTTGAGGTGGAGTTGCAATGTCCGGCTGGCCGATGTTCAGATGAATGACATGGGTTCCCCGGTCTTTCGCTCCGTTGGCAAAAGGAGCCAGTTTCCGAATGGGACTGTCGGGCATTGTTTGCCCTTTATGAGAAATCTCCGGCATGGTTTCGAATCGAAAAATGGCAAATTTAGAACTTCCTGGCCATCATTTGATGGGGGCCTACTTGCGGAACTTGATACATCTCGGAAAGGCATTCAAATCCCATCCTTTCATAAAAACCAAAGGCCACTTCGCGTGCGTCGCACCACAACCATTTTACATCCTGTTCTTGGCACCAGGCGCACGCAAACTCAATGATAGCTGCACCCGCTCCTTTGCCTCTTACTTCTGGCGTTGTGCCCATCACGCGCAAGCGGTAGACGGAATCGGTATCAGGCAGTGCCCCGGGATGACGATCACTGCGCTGGTTGAACAACGAACAAACTCCAACCAGTTGTTTGTTTTCATCGAACGCTCCAATGTGATAGGCTCCATCGCTGTGATCGGCATCAATGACACATTCTTCTGCGCTGGGCTTGTGAGGCCAACGAACCAGAAAACGACCGGAGCGTGATTCCACCGCTGCAAATAAAGACGCTGATAGAAGCTTTATCATGTCTCCCATTATTCC
>CAXDQP010000307.1:0-2797 GCA_963991335.1 uncultured Flavobacteriales bacterium | reverse complement strand
TAGCATTTGGCCGGTGTTAATCAATCGAAAACCATAGTCGTAATCAACATGGTTCCGGTAGCACCATTTTTCAAGGCTGCCGACTACGGAATTGTGGGCGATGCTTTTGAAATCCTTCCCAAGTTGACGGCTGCAGCCAAGGACTTGAAGGCCTGATACAACAGGTCGACTTACCTTTGCATTCAACCCTTTTCGCCGCATGACGAAAGTAGAAATGGAAATCTCGAATATCACCAACAGCGGTTCCTCTTCAGGGGCCTATGCCATGGTGCTCGGAGAAATCAACGGCAGCCGAAAATTGCCGATTGTCATCGGTGGATCTGAGGCGCAAGCCATCGCAATTGAAATTGAGAAGATGAAAGCCTCACGTCCGCTGACGCATGACCTTTTCAAGACCACAATGGAATCCTTTGGTGCTCGTGTCACTGAAGTGATCATATACAACATGGTAGAAGGCGTGTTCTTTGCCAAATTGATCTGCGTGTTGGGGTCGAAAGAAGAGGAGGTTGATTGCCGTCCGAGCGATGCCGTAGCGCTTGCTTATCGCTTTGGTTGCCCCATTTATTGCGAGGAGGAAGTGCTGAAATTGGCAGGAATTGGTGAAAGTGAGATTGCCGAATCCAATGAAGAAATAGAAGGGCCAGTTTCCTCGAAGCCAAAACATCGAAAAAAGAGTTTGGACGCGTTGAAGAATGACCTGGCCAAAGCCATTGCGCGAGAGGATTACGAGCAAGCCTCGCGTTTGCGGGACGAAATCGAACAAAGACAAGAAAACCAATAATCGATGGCAACCATTCCCAATCCGCTTGTGAGCATTATCATGGGATCGTCCAGTGACCTCCCTGTCATGGAACAAGCCGCGGCTGTGCTCGCAGCGCTCAATGTGCCTTATGAGATGACCGTTGTGTCCGCTCATCGGACGCCTGAACGGATGGTGGAGCATGCGGCGGCAGCTGCTGACCGCGGGATCAAAGTGATTGTTGCCGGTGCAGGCGGCGCAGCGCATTTGCCAGGAATGACCGCTTCCTTGACCATTTTGCCTGTGATTGGTGTGCCCATTCACAGCAGCAACTCCATCGATGGGTGGGATTCGGTATTGAGCATCTTGCAGATGCCGTCAGGTGTGCCAGTGGCTACGGTCGCGTTGGATGGAGGGAAAAATGCGGGGATATTGGCGGCTCAGATTGTCGCTACCTCGGAGCCGGGCATTGCAGAAAACTTGCGCATCTTTAAAGCTGCATTGAAAGAAAAAGTCCTGGCTTCCATTGAAACGGTCGAAAACCACCAGGTTTCCAAATGAGCGGATTCAGTTCTTTCGATCCCACAGCAATAGAAGGAAGGGACTTGCACGGCAAGTTGCTGGGAGGAATTGCGCCGAGGCCGATTGCATTTGCCAGCACGGTAGACAAAACAGGTAAGCCCAAATTAGACACCTATAGATAGAACAATGTTTTTTCGGCCAAGCCACCCATTCTCATTTTCAGCCCTGCTCGGCGAATGCGTGGAAATACCACCAAGCATACGCTCGAGAATGTTTTGGAGGTGCCCGAGGTGGTAATCAATCTAGTGGATTTCGCCTTGGTCCATGCATGCTCACTGGCCAGTGGCGATTTTCCGGCCGGTGTGAGCGAATTTGAGAAAGCTGGGGTGACCCCGTTGCCTTCTGATACCGTGCGTCCCTATCGTGTTGCTGAGAGTCCGGTACAATTGGAATGTGAGGTGCTCAGAGTGGATTCCCTCGGCGATGAAGGAGGGGCCGGACAGTTGGTTGTTTGCCGGATCACGCGGATGCATTTCCGCGATGACGTGCTCAATGAGGCTGGGCAGCCTGTTCCTGAATTGCTCGATCTGGTTGGACGATGCGGAGGGAATTCATACGTTCGGGCTTCAGGCGAGGCATTGTTTGACGTGCCGAAACCACTCACTGCTCCGGGAATTGGTGTCGATGCGCTGCCTCAGGAGGTTCAACAAAGTGCCGTGTTAACCGGAAACGACCTTGCCCAACTTGGATCGCTGCTGGCACTTCCCGACGAGACGGATGTGAATGATTTCAAGCTGCTCGAATTATCAGATCTCTTCATTGAATTTGAGGACGATGGAGTGGCCTTGGAACGGGCGATCCACAAACATGCCCAGGAATTAATTGTTTTGGGTGATGTGGCCTCAGCGCTGAAGGCTGTTTTGACCTTCAATCCAGGTTGATCCGGAAACTTCCTGACAAATTCTCAACCGATGCCTATTCTTCCAACGGTTGAAGGTATTTTTGGGGCATGAGTTTTGAAATGAAAGGCAAGGTCAAAAAAATCTTTGACCAACAGGATTTCCCAAGCGGATTTTACAAGCGTGATTTTGTGATTACAACCGAGGACCAATACCCTCAAGATGTCAAGTTCACGGCGGTCAAGGAGCGCACGGAACAAATTGCTCGCCTCGGCGAAGGCGATGAGGTTTTGGTGAAGTTTGACATTCGCGGCCGGGAATACAACGGGAATTTTTACGTTGATTTGAATGCTTGGCGCATTGAGTCAGGCGGCGGACAGCCTGCTGCTCCGGCAGAGTCGGTCTCTGCAGCACCACTGCCCGATGTTCCTCCAATGCCCGCTTCATCTGGGGATGACGAAGACGATTTGCCATTCTGATTCGCTCCATTGTCAATGGCGACAGGCATGAAAGCAAAGAATGAGCATGCCTCGCCGAATTGGGGGGAAGAGGCATTGCATACGGCCGAATTTGAGAATGGCTTTCGCGTCATTTACAAGCAGGTGCCACGTCCCGTTTCGCATTGCGGTATAGTCAA
>CAXDQP010000306.1:0-2806 GCA_963991335.1 uncultured Flavobacteriales bacterium | reverse complement strand
ATTGCTAGTCGCCCCAATGGCGACTACGGTGCCGTCTGAGGAGAGCGAGACGCTGCGGCCTGAAACATCATCCGCTGCCTCGCCGTCGATATCTACACCCTGCTGAAGCCACACCTGTGCTGACAGGGAGTCGCTCACAAAGATCGTCGCAAGAAAAAAAATTAATTTAAAAGGAAACATTGCGTTCGGATTTTTTTTTGAGACACCAAAGCAACAAATATACCTCGAACAGACAATTAATTCGACGAAAGAGCATATTAACAGGACCTATGGTCTATGCAAAATATAATGAATCCTGATAAAATTCCAGTCAATATCCATTTCTGATTGGATTATCGTACACTGAAGGCAAAGGCCAGAAACACCTCAGACCAATCGCAAAAGTCTGTTTTTTGCGAGCCATTGAGTAACTATTTCCGTGTTCAACTTGCAGTTGAACCGGAACAGAGTCACATCGAGGAGATCAAAAAGCTATAAATAAGTCACACGGACCAGCTTGGTATGAAACGGAGTGGATTATCGCGTCGATTGTCATTTGACCCGTCTTCCTTTTTGCATTGGCAAGCCGGCTAATTATACCGAAGTCGACTAAACGTGGGAAAACGCCGTTCCGCTTAAGTTTAGACACCATTTTCTTCTCGCTCCTATTCCTTGGACGGCTAGTCTTTCGAAAGTCTGGACGGGACGGATGCCCGAATCAGTCTCCGCAAGTAAAACGGACACCTTCCGCTTGTACCAATTGAGCTCCACCCTCCACATTTCCTTCTAAGTCCAAAATAGCCTTGGTTCGTCCGTGGATATTTATTTCTCCTGTAATCACACCCGTAGTAGTGAATTGACCCAGCAAAATTCGCTTGTCAGCTGGCGCAAGGGCTTGCCGCTTGTCCGGGGTGACAAACCACGCTCCATTGTTTGTTGTCAGGGAGTTGCCAGCTTCAAATTCTGTGAGGTCAATCAAGAAACCGGTCAACGCATTCATGTAATTGTCTTCTAAACCAATCGTAACCCAGGAATCATATGAAAGCGCAGCATCGTTTTGGATATCGAACCGCTGAACTTCCGACGCCAAGCCACTGCCCTTTGGGTGCTGGTAAAACGGAGCGGTTGACGAGATGCTCAATGGCTTGCCTTCCTCTCCAAAAACGGCATCTATGACATCTCCTTCATTTTGCATCACCGCATAAATCCGGATTGTTTTGCCAATCACAGCGCCTCCGTTGTCTACTTCTTCGACGTCAATGCGGTCAAACTGGGACCAAGCCAAAACTGGCAAAATGAGCGTCGCTATGAAAAATCCTACTTGCTTCATCTCAATAAAAACTTTTGGATTGTACGTTACTTTACAATCCGGTTACGCCCTAAAATACGACTTGAATTCATAGAATTCGCATTGAAACCCGATGATCTTGGTACAAAGTACGTTAACGTCACTTCATGCGAGTGCGGGCTGAAGTAACTCGCTGACGTGCTTGTAATGTCGTAGGTGTAGGACAATCCTACGGGACCGTACTGCCCACCAGCACCGACAATAGCTGCATCATTGGTTCGAAAACCAAGAGCAACCCAAGCCATATCTGCATACCAGCCACGCAGGTATACATCCAATTGCGCCGGGGTGCGCTCGGTGAGACGAACCATCGCGGATGGCTCCAGCCTAAAGTCATCATTGACTTGGTAGCTGTAGTGTCCCATGAATCGAAAATGACGGTGATTATCATTTGAATTTCCCGAAACAATCGACGACGATTCCATGCCCGTGGAACTTTGGATGAGATGCGGTATGGCAAAGCCGAAGGCATACCCGTCACCAAAAACCATCATTCCGAATTGAGCATCAAAAGACAGACTCTGCTCGAGTCCGTATTGCAGTGCCGGATCTTCTACATCCCAAACATCCAAATCGTTATCAAATGACCACTGGTTTGCCAGCAAACTCAGTCCAAAAGAAACCGCGTCATAATTGTTCAAATCGATGGTGTACGAGCCGGCGAGTTCTACTCCCGTTCGTTGGATCGCTCCGCCAGTGTCATCCCTGTATACGATAGCTCCTACCCCAACATTGTTTGGCAGTGCCGTATGACCACTGCGCGTCATTGATTCCGGTGCGCCTTCAAATCCCGTCCACTGATTGCGAAATGTCATCGTAATGGGTGTCTCAGGAAGCGTTCCTGCAATCGCCGGATTGCTCAGGAATGAATTCGTCATGAACTGCGACCGCCGAAACAATTGCTGGGCAGTCGCGGTTCCCAATCCCATTCCGATGAATGCGAGGCCCAATACCAAAGTGTGAAAATGTCTGTTCATGGATTCAGTATTTTAACGTTACGGTACCGGTGATGGCATCCTGCGCTTCGGCAAATTCAATGACATAGTAGTAATCAGCCATGGGCAACGGAGCGCTGTTATAACGTCCGTCCCAACGAACATCATAACCAATGGAAGAGAATAGCTCTTGGCCCCATCGGTTATAAACCTTGACCGTAGCAGTAGGAAAGAATTCGAGACCACCTACAATCCATTCGTCATTGTATCCGTCGCCATTGGGTGTTATGGCTTCGGCTATGAAGAAACATCCTATGGTCGGCTCAACGACGACGACGTCAGTCAGGGTACAGCCCAAGCTATCGGTCACAACCACTGAATAGGTATCTTCGAACAGTCCCGTTGCTGTCGCAGTGGTCTGGGCAAGCAAATCACTCCACAGAAATTCGACCGGCTGGTAACCTCCAACCAGAGATGCGGTGGCGGTGCCATCTTGCTCGTTCCAGCAAGTAACCGGCGAACTTAGCATATTCAGGATCATATC
>CAXDQP010000305.1:0-2807 GCA_963991335.1 uncultured Flavobacteriales bacterium | reverse complement strand
GTTTGCGATGTCGTGAAGCAACGCAGACCATCGGAGCCAGAGGGTGGCTGAGTTTTCAGCAACGGTGTCCAAAACTTCCAACGTATGATAGAAATTATCCTTGTGGCCAATTCCATCGCGCCATTCGATTCCTTTGAGGTTGGACAATTCGGGAAAACAGCGGTGCAGCAAATCGCCTTTGTCCAAAAGCTTGAACCCTTTGGAGGGTTTGTCGGACATGATGATCTTGTGCAATTCGGTATGGATCCGTTCTTGCGTGATGATTTTCAATCGCTCCGCGTTTCTGCGAATGCTTTTGACATTGGAATCTTCAATGCGGAAACCAAGCTGGGTTGAGAAGCGGATTGCGCGCAACATGCGCAAAGGGTCGTCACTGAAAGTGACATCCGGGTCCAAAGGTGTTCGAATGCAACCGTTTTCGATATCCCGTAGGCCATTGAATGGATCAATGAGATCTCCAAAGGTCTCCGCATTCAAGCTCAACGCGAGTGCATTTATGGTAAAGTCCCTTCGCAGTTGGTCGTCTTCGATGGTGCCATCTTCTACGATGGGGTTGCGGCTTCCTCGTTCATATGATTCTTTCCGGGCCCCTACAAACTCCACTTCCCAGTCGTGGTAGCGAAACATGGCAGTACCGAAATTTTTGAAAACGGTTACCTTTCCTGCACCCAGTGCCTCTGATGCTCTTTTGGCCAATTCAATGCCGCTGCCTTCGACGACAATGTCGATGTCCTTGCAAGGCCGCTGGATCAGGAGGTCGCGAACAAATCCACCAATTGCAAATGCGGGTTGTCCGTTTTCATCGGCTATTTTCCCGATGGATTTGAAGAGTGGATGATTCAGGTGCGCTGAAAAATTCATAGCCTTGGTTTCACGTGCGAAGGTACGGAGCGAATCCTCGCGGTTCTCTTGAATTTTAGCTGCGAATTACAGTGATCCGATCGTGCGCATCAAATTTGACGATCATCGAAGCCTCTCCCGTCGAAGACTGGCTTCTGCGGTGGTTTGCAACGATGTCTGCGTCTTCCTTGATGCCATTCTCAAGCTGTTGAAAGGATGCTGGGGTGGGTTGTCCAGTGAGATTGGCACTTGTGGAAGCCAAAGGCCCTCCAATGCCACGGATAATGAATGCCACATATTCGTCTTTTGCCCATCGCACGGCCAGCGTTCCGTCCTCTGCGACCAAGCCGGGCGCAAGTTCTGCCTTTACTTTCTCTGAGCAAGGCGCGATAACAGTGACCGGGCGATCGCTCACTTCCATCAATTCCCAAGCGGAATCCGGTAGGTTTGGAAGGTATTGTTCAACCATTCCCGGGGAATCCACCAGCATCAATAAGGTGGAGTCAGTAGGCCTTTGTTTGATTTCGAAAATGCGGCTCACGGCTTCTGCATGCTTCGCATTCGCCGCAAGTCCCCACACGGTGTCCGTTGCATGCACGACGACTCCTCCGTCTTTCAACGCGTGCACCAATGCCAGGGCGTCTGCTTGCCATTCGGGCTTATTCTTTTTTCGACCCATGACTCAATGGTTTCTAATCCATTGATTTACAGCAATTTCAATATCCTCTTCTAAATGCTCAAGAGGCAGCCGCTTGAATGCTTGGCCAGTGACCCGCTCAAACAAGTCGATGTATCGGTCTGACACCTCTTGGACGAATGCTTCGGGCATTTCGGGAATTGCTTGGCCTTCAAGTCCCATAAACTCATGTTCCATCAGCCATTCTCGCACGAATTCCTTGCTGAGTTGTTTTTGTGGCAAGCCTTCTTGCTGTCGTTCCGCGTAACCCTCAGAGACAAAATAGCGAGAGCTATCGGGGGTATGGATTTCATCGATGAGCATGATTTCTCCGTTCAGAATGCCAAACTCGTATTTCGTGTCCACGAGGATTAATCCTTGCTTCGCGGCCATGTCCGTTCCGCGCTGGAAGAGCGCACGGGTGATTTGCTCCAACTCTTCATAGCGTTCTGCCGTGACGATCTCGCGTTCGAGAATGCTCGCCTTGCTTATGTCTTCATCATGGCCTTCCTCTGCTTTTGTGGCAGGAGTGATGATGGGGGAGTCAAATGCGTCGTGCTCGTTGAGTCCTTCGGGCAATGGAACGCCACAAAGCAATCGCTCACCTGATTTGTAAGTGCGCCATGCATGGCCGGTGAGGTAACCGCGGATCACCATTTCGAGGCGGATGGGTTCACACGCATGTCCAATGGTAACTTGTGGGTGCGGGGTGGCTTTTTTCCAAATGGGAACGATGTCCTGGACAGCGTCCAAAAAGTGACTCGCAATGCCGTTTAAAACCTGTCCCTTGTAGGGTATGCCTTTCGGCATTACGACATCAAAGGCACTGATGCGGTCGGAAACCACTGCGACAATGTTGCCCCCTCCAAACCGATACATGTCTCGGACCTTTCCATGGTACACATTGGTTTGACCTGCAAACTGAAATGTGGCTTGGTGCAAGGTGTTGCTCATGTGTTTTTCTTTTTTTGCTCGTTGTTCTCGCGTTGCTCATCGGCCTTTTCGAAAGCTGCAATGACCGCCTTGACCAATCGGTGACGAATGACATCGCTAGCGGTAAGCTGCACAAAGCCAATGCCTTCAATTTGCTGCAGATGGCGCTGTGCATAGACCAGCCCAGATCCCTGGTGACGTGGTAAGTCTACCTGTGTTGCATCGCCTGTGATGACGAATTTTGCGTCCCGACCCATGCGGGTGAGAAACATCTTGATTTGCGCTACGGTCGTGTTTTATGCATAGTCAAGGAAAACCAATTCCATGTAGAGTGTGCGGACCCTCATGAAAGCCAACC
>CAXDQP010000304.1:0-2814 GCA_963991335.1 uncultured Flavobacteriales bacterium | reverse complement strand
TCTTTTTTGTGGGGTAAGGGTTTGTTAAAATGGCCGCTTCCTAAGCTTGGATTGTGGTGCCAGTATTGGACCAAACTACCGATGATTCAGGGAGCCAGCTTAGTGCGATGCGCTCTTCCTGGCCTGGAATCTGCTCGTATTGTTCGCTTTCAGGATTCCAACATTCCCTTGCACCATCTCGGTTTTGGTAGAAGGTGCCGTTGCCTTTTTCGGCGAACCGATCGATCCACTTGGGCAGGTTCAGCCCTTTCGCTTTTACTGCTTCACAACCGGCTTCGAACCCAATGGCATCCCAGCTTTCAAAGGCTCCCAATTCCCATCCAAAACCTGCGCGGACGGCATCATCAATTCGGTAAGGCGCATCGGCGATTTCTGGAATGCGTTGTGCCACATAAGCGAACACATCAGAAAAGATGCGGCGGTAAAAATCACCCGCCTCGTCGGTGCCATTGAAAAGCAGTTTTGTGCGCTCGGGCAAATCATCCACGGCCTTCGCCGCATCAAGTGTGGCGAATTTCACTTTCGTTTTGGATCGGTACTCCTTTGTTTTCAGATCGAGTACTAGAATTTCACTCTTTCCTTTTTCATCCTTGACCTTTTTGTAAAAACCAGCCCCCGATTTCGATCCGAGTTGATCATGATCGACAAGGTGTTGAACATATCCGGGGATTTCAAAGACCTGTTTCCGTTCATCCGCTTGGCAATTGTCTGCGACGCCTTTTGCAACGTGAACAAGGGTGTCAAGACCGACAACGTCGCAGGTGCGGAAAGTGGCACTCTTGGGCCGCCCCATGGCGGGTCCGGTCAACTTGTCGACCGCTTCAACCGATAGTCCCATCTCCTCGACGGTGTGGAACAAAGCTTGTATGGCAAAGACACCGACGCGGTTGGCAATGAATGCGGGCGTGTCTTTGCACAAGACGACTTGCTTGCCGAGGATGCGTTCCCCATAACGCGCGAAGAAATCCAGGATTTCAGGCTTGGTTCGAGGGCCTGGAATGATTTCGAGCAGAGGCAAGTAGCGCGGCGGATTGAAGAAGTGTGTGCCGCAAAAGTGCTGTTGAAAATCTTCGGATCGGCCCGCGCTCAGTTGATTGATCGGAATTCCTGAAGTATTGCTTGTAATGAGTGTACCCGGTTTGCGCACGGCCTCAATTCGCTCAAACAATTGCTGTTTGATGTCCAGACGCTCGACGATGACTTCGATGATCCAATCGCATTCGCCGAGCCTTTCCAGGTCATCATCAAAATTGCCCGTTTCGATGCGCTTTGCAAAACGTTTGGAATAGATGGGCGATGGATTTGACTTTAAAGCGGTTTTGAGGTGACCAGCGGCAATTCCATTTCTCGGTCCATCTTGTGTTGGAAGGTCGAGCAGTAACACTTCGGATCCGGTCTGGGCCAAGTGACATGCGATTCTAGATCCCATAACGCCTGAGCCCAAAACGGCTACGCGTTTAATTTTGTGCAAGGGGAGTGTGGTCATGAATGTGTTGGAGATTGGGGAGGTTGACTTTGTATGGTTTGGAGGAGCTCTTCCGGGTGATCCAAAATTTCATTCAGTCGTTTCATTTCTTCGAGCAGACGAGCAACGGATTCGATTCCGAGTAGATCGCGCAGTCGCGTATTTACGGTTACGACAAGATCTCTTGCTTGCCTTCTGGCTGCGACACCTTCGTTGGTGAGAAAGACCCGCACCACCCGGCCGTCCGAAGTGTCGGGGACACGTTCGATGAGGCCCAACGTTTCCATTCCTCGCAGGGAGCGGCTCAGGCTTGTGGATTCCATGCCCATTTTTGGTCCAAGCTGCGTCGACGGGGTTCCCTCGCGCTCCGTATGGAGGAGAATGAACACATAGGAAAATGGGATTCCCCGACGTTCTGCTTCCGAGGCGTATAAACGCGAGAGTTTTGTCCAGCCCCAGCGCAAATGAAAATCGATTGTATCAAAGGGCTTCATGTTACTAATATACGGTCAAAAGCTATGCGTGCATAGGAAAAAGGCAAGAAATGATGCGCGGATAGTAAATGTCCATCCAGAACACCTCGAAAACGCCTCTAGCATCGCTCAGACCAGCTTGCCGTCTGAGAGCTGCAAAATGTGATTGCCACGTTGAGCAAGTTGCTCATTGTGCGTGACAACAATAAATGTCTGCTGAACGCGCTCTTGCAATTCGATGAACAAGTCAAAGAGGGAGTCCGCATTTCCAGAGTCCAAATTGCCGGTTGGCTCATCAGCGAGGACAACACTCGGTCGGTTCATCAGGGCTCGTGCTGCTGCTACACGCTGTTGTTCGCCGCCGCTCAATGTGCCAGGTGATTGATTCAAATGGTCTTTAAGGCCGAGGTCGACGAGGAGCTTAGTCGCGTATTCTTCTGCATCTTTTTGGTCGTGTCCTCCAATCCAAGCGGGCATGAGGACGTTTTCCAACGCGGTGAATTCAGGAAGCAAGCGGTGGAATTGAAAAATGAATCCGATATGTTGGTTGCGGAATGCTGCCAGTTGCTTGCGGCCAAGCGTATGCACATCTTCATTTCCAATGCGAAGCGTTCCGGCGTCGGGCGTGTTGAGGGTTCCAAGAATTTGGAGCAAGGTGGTTTTTCCTGCACCTGAAGCACCGACAATGGATGTGATATCTCCTTTTTGAATGTCCAAATCGATTCCCTTGAGGACTTGCAAGGAGCCAAATCGTTTCACAATGCCGCGGGCTTGAATCATGGTCGCATTCATGTTTGCAAACTACATCAGAAACCGGCCTTCTGTTGCCTACATTTGCACCGAATTTTGATAATAAGGACATGAACATTCACGAGT
>CAXDQP010000303.1:0-2826 GCA_963991335.1 uncultured Flavobacteriales bacterium | reverse complement strand
CGATCCGCGCGACTCCTCAGAAGTCACGCGCCACATCGACCGGGCGTACCGCCGGGAATTGCAGGCGCGCCTCGACGCGATGGTGCCGGAGTGGGAGCAACGCCTCGGCGTGAAAACCACCAAGATTCGCATCCGCACCATGAAACGCAAGTGGGGGGCATGCCGCACGCGCACCGGCGACATCGTCTTCAACCTCGAACTCGCCAAGCACCCGCCACGCGCCATCGAATATTTGGTATTGCATGAACTCGCTCACTTGATCGAGGCATCCCACAACGCCCTTTTTCAGGCTATCCTCACCGAGCACATGCCGGATTGGCGGGAAGTCGAGGCGATGCTAAACGGACCCCGTTGATGGCAGCTGCTTCAGACGGGAGAAAATCAATGAGCCCACTTTAACTTCCTCTATTTTTCTCGATATTGCATCCATGATGACCCGGAGCACGAACACACAAGGAACCGCCGCTCGCTTGAGCGCATTCACAGGCATGGCATTGATCTTTGGAGCCCTTGCTCTGATGTCGCACCACAATGGGGTGGCGGAAGAACAAAATAAAGACCGGACGGGCGCACCGGGCAGCCAGCAACCGTGTTCGGCCTGCCACAATTCGGGTTCCTACGACGTGACGCCTTCCATTTCGGTATATCCGTTTGAAGGAGCCGATACCCCGGTGACTACGTTCGTTCCGTTTACCGAATACTACGTGGTCTTCGAAGTGGATGCCTCGGGCGCACCCGCTGGGTATGGCTTTCAGGCCACAGCCGTATTTGGGAATGGTGATAATGCAGGCACGTTCATCTCCTGTTCGGACAATGCACAACTTGAAGATGTGAATGGACGGCACATTGTGGAGCAGAATGACCTCAGCCCTTCCAATACATTCGGTTTGTTTTGGGGCGCTCCGGCGGGCGGCGAAGGTCCGGTAACATTTTACGCCAGTATGCTCGCGTCGAACGGAGCCTATGGCAATGCCGGCGATTCCTATGCGGGGACTTTGATCACCTTGGACGAAGCCGTCACAAACATTGAGTGCCCCGATTGCTTGGATGCGGATGAGTCCTTGAATGCCTGGGCGTCGGATGAATTCCTGCTCATCGAAAACCGCGAGGCTGTCACCTTGGACGGCTATGCCCTCGACGGGCGATGGGCTCGATCCGAGCAAGTGCCTGCCGGAAAGCACCATCTCGCCCTCAGTGCTTGGGGCAGCCGTGGGTTGCACATCGTGCACATCTCCGGGACGGCAAATGCCACTTCTACGGGTCAGCCCACCAAGCCGCGCACGCTGCGCGTATGGGCGCATTGATGCCCCTGGTGTGTGAGGCTCTCCTTAATGTTTCATTAACGTTTTAGTGACGTTGGTTTAATCGCCGAGCAGAACCCGCTCGTGACCTTTGGCTCTGAATATTTATCAGAAGTCAAAATGAATCATTTCATCTCTTGCGTTGCGGTTTTTCTCTTTCTCTTTCTTGCGGATTTTTCTGCTTCGGGACAAGTTGTCATATCCGATGATGGTTCGGGCACAGGCACAACCACATGGACAAACGACAACACCTACATCTTGGATGGTTTTGTTTTTGTGAATGCAGGCGACGTGCTCACCATTGAGCCCGGAACGGTCATCAAAGGCCAAACCGGTTCGGGGGCTGATGCCTCGGCATTGGTGGTGGCTCGAGGGGGGCAAATCCAAGCCAATGGAACAGCAGAAGCTCCCATCGTTTTCACGTTTGAAGCCGACGCGCTCGACGGATCTACGCCATTCAATGTGCGCGGCCAGTGGGGGGGGGTGATTCTGCTGGGCAATGCCCAATTGAACTCTTCGCCCGGCGAAACACAGATCGAAGGCATTCCGGATACCGAATCGCGCGGACGATACGGAGGAGAAGATGACGAGGACAGCAGTGGATCCGTCACGTACGTGTCCATCCGTCACGGAGGCACAGATATCGGTGCGGGCAACGAAATCAATGGCTTGACCTTGGGCGGAGTGGGAGCAGGCACCAACCTCGAATTCATTGAAGTCATTTCCAATGCGGATGACGGAGTGGAATTCTTTGGTGGAACGGCATCCATCAAACACGTGGTTACCGCTTTTTGTGGAGACGACTCGTTCGATTATGATGAAGGATGGAGAGGGTACGGGCAGTTTTGGTGCACCGTCCAAGAGGAGGGAGAAGGCGATCGCGGTGGCGAACACGACGGCGGCACCGATCCCGAAGATGGCCTGCCGTATGCGCATCCCGTCATTTACAACGCGACCTACATGGGCCGAGGTTCCGATGCAGGACGTCGAGCGCTCACGTTCCGGGACAACGCAGGTGGGGAGTACCACAATTCGATTTTTTACAATTGGGGCAAAGGAGTTGACATTGAAAACCTCGCCTCAGGAGAAGACTCATATGAGCGTTTTGCAAACAACGAGATTGCGTTTGCAGGCAATGTGTTCGATGGGTGCACGGGCCTTGGATTGGATGCAGGAGCAAGCGACTTGTTCACCATCACCATGGGATCAGGTTGGTCGAGTGCCGCAGATTCAACAGAAGCTGCGGATGCATCAGCCGCTGCCCTCGAAGCTTCATTTGCTGGAAACAGCAATGTGGTGACGGCTTCGGGTTTGAATTATGCCATCAGCGAAGGTTCTGGGCTACTGGATCTTGTGCCGAGCGAAGCACTTCTCGGGGGCACCGCGGCAACGAATCCTTGGTTTGACCAAGTGGATTACCCCGGTGCGTTTGATCCTTCTGAAGATTGCACATGGTTGGACGGCTGGTCGCTGCTTTCAGCCCGAGGGTTCCTCGGTTGCAGCACCTACATCCAAGAAGCAGAGA
>CAXDQP010000302.1:0-2835 GCA_963991335.1 uncultured Flavobacteriales bacterium | reverse complement strand
CCCTTGCGACGCGAATAAAACGTGCCTGTTTTGTTGAACAATTCAGTGCCTTCTTTAAAAAACTGTCGATTTTCCGCGAAACGCAGTTCGAACGGTGAAAGATTCAGTACCAGCGCATCGGTGACCACTTGTCCGAAATCGGGAATGAGGGTCATATCGAGGGTGAAAGCATTGCCCAAGCCTAATTTCATATCCATCCCACCGTTGTACGTCGATGAAGTTTCGCCGTCCGCTGCAATGCCGTAAGTGCTCAAATAGGGGAATAGACTGAGCCGCAAAGGCGGTTCGATTTTGGAAATTCCACGGAGCACTCCGCCTTGGTTGAGCAGTTTCTGGGTCGGATCCATAGGGTTCCAGACGCTTTCTTCCCGCTGTCTGCGGAGGGTTCGGTACATGTTCATTCCCCAAGCCTGTTCAGCTTGTTCTGGGAAACGAAAAGCCATCCAAGGAATCCGGAATTCAGCGGTCCAACCCGCCGAGTCAATCTGGCACGCTACATCCCAGACAGCATCCCACGATTGGTCATTGTTGTCAGGGGACAGTTGCTCATCGACTTGGATGCCATCCGGAGTGGTGGAAAACCGCACCGCATTCAGGCCATCGTCGAATGTGCTGAACCATATGCCAAATTCATCTGTGTTGGCCATCCGGTCCCGTTCGCTCAATTGGTGCAAAATGGAATCGGGAGCATCGTCCCACATCCGAGCGCCGATGTACAGCGCAGCGTCATCATAGGCGAATCGCACTTCCGTGTCAAATTGCGGCGAGGTGCCGGGTTGAGGAGAAAGTTCTTCGAAATCCCGGGAGATGGGGATCCGCTTCCAAGCCATGTCATGCAGTGACCCGTCGATGGTCAGAGAAGCCATGAGTCGTTCTGCTTGGGCCACTTTTCGCGTTGCAAGTGCGTCTTGTGCCATGGCGCTCTTGGTGCATGCCAAGGCAATGCAAGCACAAAAAAACAGGCCCAACAAATGCATGCCCAGGCGAGAACTTAAAGGATTCAATTTCATCAAAATAAGTGTGTTTTATTTCAATCAAAAAGTTTGTTGATAATGGAATACAAAACGGTGTCTTCTTTGAAAAGGAGTTCGCAAGCGTGTTAACGAAAAATCCGTTCTCGGTTCAACATGTTCTGCCAAGCCCTCGCATTTTTTAAATGTTGGCTGTAATTGCGAGCAAACGCATGGGTGCCCGACCCGTCAGGTTTCGCGCACATGTATAGGTAATTGTGTGTCTCGGCGTTGAGCACGGCATCAATATAATACGAATCTGGAATTCGAATGGGCCCAGGGGGGAGCCCGGGATTTCGATACGTGTTGTAGGGTGAATTCGTGTTTTTATCCTTATCCAGCAATCGTTGGATTGTCCAGTCTCCCAGGGCAAATTTTAAGGTTGGATCCGCCTGCAGCAGCATTCCGCGATTCAGACGGTTTAGGTAGAGTCCCGCGACTTTTTTGGCTTCCCCTTTGTTGGCGGTTTCCTCTTGCACAATTGAAGCAAGCGTTACGACTTGCTTTTGGCTCAGTCCCAATTCCCAAGCTCGATCAACCCGCTTGCGGTTCCACCAATTAGCGCTTTCAGACAACAAGCGTTCCGCGAGTTCCTTGGCATCCGTTTCCCAATACATATTGTAGGTATTGGGAACGATTTTCCATTGGACGGAATCAGGTTGAAGCATCTGCACAATGCTCGCGCTGTCCGCATGCAATTGTTCAGCGATGACCGAAGCCAGCTCCGCCAAGGTCCGCTTGGCTGGCACAATGACAGCAACCTCTTCGCGCTGTCCCGTGGCAATCCGTCGGGCAATTTGATGCGCTGAGGTGACGCCGTCTTCGCAATATCGACCTGCATAGGAGCTCCATCGGCGCCACTGGATGATTTCGGAAATTTTAGTATGTCGCTTCATCCATTCCCCCGTTCTGGCTTCGTCCGGGGTGATTTCGATGCACCAAGTGGTAGCATTGCCCACGGGGCGATTCCACAATTTGTAGTAAAACCAGGAATAGAAACCGGCGAGTCCGGCCGCACAGATGGTCCCAGCAACTAAGGTCGTACGCACCCAATTTTTCAGCGCCATTACACTCGGATTTTTTGCATCCAGCAGGCATGCTGCCAGTCCGTTCCACGCCAAATCCAATCTTGCATGGTGCCTTTTTGTTCGAATCCTGCTCGGAGAAAAAGGTTAATGCTTTCACCATTTGCTTCAGGGACTTCTGCCCAAAGTTGATGGAGTCCAAGATGACCAAACGCATAGTCACATAACAAGCCAAGCGCTGAGAGGCCATGACCGTTGCGCCGTTCAGTTTCCTCGATCACAATGCCAACACCTGCCCTTCGATTGCGCGGATCCAATTGGTACAAATCGATGGCACCGATGGAGCGGTTATTTCCTTCCTTCGTTGCAATCATCATGCGCAATTGCAAATCCCGCCATAGATCATGCTTTCCTTCCGAATAAAGTTGCAACGTGGCCTTGCTGAAGGGCGCCAAATTTGATCCTAACCACCATTCGTTAGACTTGTTCTCAATGCGATGCAGTTGCTCCGCATCGGAGGGTTCAACGGCTAGCAACCGATGGGTTTTGTTTTCCGACATGGTGCATAGTAACCTCCGATGCCGGTCGTGCGGATTTCATTGGTATTTAGCGGAAAAATTTTCATTAATCCATGAATACCCCCCAGCTCGTCCTACTTCTTTTCGTCGGTTCATTGCTCCTTTTATCGGGATGTACAATCAACCAAGACATTTTGTTTCGCACGGGAGAAAGCTATGAATTTGCAAACATGGATGACCTGACGGCCAATGAGACCACGGGCTATAGGATTGCCACCAAAG
>CAXDQP010000301.1:0-2849 GCA_963991335.1 uncultured Flavobacteriales bacterium | reverse complement strand
CCGGACCTACCCGAAACTGCCTCCAACAGAGAGCGGCTATTCTTGGCCAATCGCGTGGTCACTTCGAGTTATCACAGCATTCGATCTGCAGAGGAGAGATTGAGTAAATTTCAAGTGCGCGCGCCTTTCGACGGTGTGGTGGGACAGGCCAGTGTTCGGCCAGGAGGTTTGGTTCGAGCGGGCCAGACGGCTGGGGTCTTGGTGGGGGAAGGGGAATATGAAATCAAACCGGCAGTCCACGCCCGCTATTTGTCCACAGATGCTCAGGGGGATTCGGTGCGTTTCTTCGATGAGCAAGGAACAACAGTGGCCACCGGTCTTGTGCATCGCGTTGCAGGCAATGTAGATCCCGCCACACAGTCCGCCAGTGTTTTTTGCCGGGTTTCTCCATCGAAGGGCCACGCCGCTGCCATTCGCGATGGTCGGTTTTTGACCGGAGAGATTGAAAGCAAGCCTCTGAAGGATGTCTTTGAAATCCCTCTGGCTTGGATGCACAATGACAATCAGGTGTACGTTGTGGCTAAAAATCAATTGATGGAACGGGAGATCGAGGTGGTTTTTCGGTCCAGATCGCTGGCCATCGGCAGAGGGTTAGATTCCGGAGCGGTTGTGCTGAGCGAAGCATTGGCCAACGCCTTTGATGGTATGTTGGTCAGCGCTAAAATCGAAGAAATCAAAGACTGATGCGCAGCCTCATTCGGTATTTTGTTCGCTACAACCTCACAGGTGATTTGCTCATGCTGGCAATTCTGGTGTCGGGATATGTCGGGCTGACCAACCTCCGTTCCAATTTCTTTCCCGTCACCGAATCGAAGAAAATCCAAATCCAAGTTGTGTATCCGGGTGCTTCCGCGGCGGAAATTGAAGAGGGCATTGTGGCCAAGATTGAGGAAAACCTCAAAGGGATTTCGGGATTGGACCAAGTGAAATCGGTGTGCAGCGAGAATGCAGGCACGATTTCGATTGAAACGGACTCCCCAGCGATTACGGACGAAGCCTTGCAAAATGTCAAAAACGCGGTGGACCGCATTGCGAGTTTTCCTGTGGGCATGGAACCGCCCATTGTTTTCAAGCAAGACGCCATTGGAGTGGCCATTTCATTTGCCGTTACCGGCGTCAATGACCTGCGGATTCTCAAGGGAGAGGCACGCCGCATCGAGACAGATTTGCGCAGTGCTTCGGTGATTTCACAAGTTCAGTTGAGCGGCTTTCCCGACGAGGAAATTGAAATCAGCATGCGCCAAGCAAAGCTGAATGAATTGAACCTGAGCGTCACTGAAGTGGCGCAGGCGGTTGGAAATGCCAACTTGGAAACGACTGGTGGGCGATTGAAACTCGCAGACGAAGAGATGATCATCCGCGGCCGATTTCGGAAGTATGACGTGGAGTCGATGCGTGATATCATCATTCGTGCCAACCGCGATGGTCGCGTGGTTCGATTGGGCGATGTGGCTCACATCGAACAGCGCTGGGCAGAAAACGACCCTTCCCGCAATTGGTTCAACGGTGACCCTGCAGCCGTAATCACGGTCAATAACCTTACTTCTGAATCTATTTTGGACATCACGGCCTACGTGAGGGAGTACATCAAGCAGTACAATGACAAAGGATCAGCGACGCGCATTGAGGTCATCCGAGATTCGAGCACTGTTCTCAATCAGCGTATAGATTTGCTGGTGAACAATGGCATCATTGGTTTTTTCTTGGTGATATTGTTTCTCGCCTTATTTCTAAACATTCGACTGGCCTTTTGGGTGGCGCTTGCGATCCCTGTTTCCTTCATGGGCATGTTTTTGTTTGCCGGTTCGTTGGGGGTTACGATCAATGTCATTTCGTTGTTTGGAATGATCTTGGTCATTGGAATTTTGGTCGATGACGGAATTGTCATTGCCGAAAATATTTACCAGCATTACGAGCGCGGCGAATCCCGGATGGAGGCCACCATCAACGGAACGCTAGAGGTCCTTCCTGCTGTGTTCGCGGCCATCGTCACCACGGTCGTCGCCTTCTCCTCATTTTACTACATCGAAGGACAATTGGGAGACTTTTTCGGTGACATGGCCACAGTCATCATTCTGACGTTGGTCTTCTCATTGGTAGAAGGAGCCTTGATTCTGCCGGCGCACATCGGTCATTCGAAGGCCTTGCGGCGCAACTTTAAACCGAATGCGATCGAGCGCTTGATGCGCAGAATCATGAATGGCATGCGGGATAAAATCTATGCGCCTGTATTGCGTTTCAGCCTCAAGCAACCATGGGTCATGTTTTGCATCATCGTGGCTGTATTCTTGGTTTCGGTGCCCGGCTTGATCGGAGGCGGCTTGGTCAAAACGACATTCTTCCCTTTCATTGAAGGAGACAACTTGTCCATCAATTTAACCATGCACTCCGGCACGCGTGAGCAGATCACAAAAAGCGAATTGGACCGCATAGAAGCCATTGTTTGGCAGGTCAATGAGGAGCTGTCATCCGAACGCGACGATAGTTTGCAGGTGATTCAGGCAGTAGACAAGAGGATTGGTCCATCCATGTTCAACGGCCTTCTCAATGTTCAGTTGCTCGATGGCGAACGGCGCAATGTGCAGTCGACGGATATATCAGGAATGATTCGCGAAAGAGTGGGCACTGTATTTGGCGCAGAAAACTTGAGCTTCGCGGCTTTCTCTCCGTTTGGACGACCGGTTTCGGTTTCGCTGTTGGGAAACAATTTGAGGGAATTGGAGGCTGCTACGCAAGAGCTCAAGGCGGCGATGCTCCAGCGTGAAGATCTCAAAGATGTCATCGACAACAACCTATATTTCATGCAAGTAGTGTCCATTCAATTGAAGCCTCGATCTTTTCAATTGGGT
>CAXDQP010000300.1:0-2892 GCA_963991335.1 uncultured Flavobacteriales bacterium | reverse complement strand
ACCGAGATCTACACTAGATCGCCCGTCGGCAGCGTCAGATGTGTATAAGAGACAGCAATGCGTTTTACCAACCAAGGGGTGGTCCAACGGGCTGTACCGTGCCACGGGGTGGAACGCCTCGGGTCAAGCTGACCAGTGGCCGTTGGAAGTACTCAGGTAGAGCGCTGTCTCAAATGGTTTCCATGTCATTGGACGCAATCCAACCGACATTGCCATTGGGAAGTTTGATTTTCGTGTAGCGAGAATCCTGCTGAATGACGGCTACTTTGGTGCCTTCATGAATCATGAATAGGGTCATACCCGCATCACCGGGTTGGCTGCGTACGGGGGATTCGTTGGCCAAAACAATGGCTGATTTGTCGTTGCTTATTCGATTGAGCGCAGCCCAAGATAACGACATGAAAGCGATGCCAACTGCCAAGAGACAGGTGCCAACGGTTCCAAGAATCCTACGATTCCCAAAATTTTGAGACATCAATCGGGTTGCGAGGGCGCCAAATCCAAGGGTCCAGAAGAGCACCATAAGGCGGTGCCACAATAGATGCCGACCCGGGGCAATGACGCCTTGCCATACATTGGTGATGCCGGCTGTTGGCAGGGCTTCAATGCGGTCGCTGATTTGAGAATTTGCCAAAGTCAAATTGGTTTCCAAGTCTTCGTTGTTGGGCGTCAATTGCCGAGCCCGTTCGTAGTGGAGTATGGCGAGCCCAAATTTTTGCTGCTTGAAAAAGGCATTGCCCAAGTTGAATTCAGACTCAAAGTGAACACGGTCCGCCAAAAGCGATTCGTATCCTGATTGCGCCACGCTAAACTCTCCTCTTGCATAAGCCGCATTCGCGGAATCGAATTGGGCATGGTAAATCGCTTCGGTTTGGCCAAGCGATGCCGGGATGATCAACACGAAAATCCCGATCAAAGTGAGCAAGCGGTGCGTCATGTGTTCCTTGTTCATCATCGTTTGATCCATGATTTCTCCGTTTGTTCAACCAGTTTTTCGGATGTTGCCAGCATTTCATCAGGCGCTGGAATGGCGCCAGGAGCGTACCTCGCCATATCGAGTTGATCCAATAGGGTCTGCCAATTTTCAACCGTATCGGGCGCATTCAATTGCAACGCCTCGAGGATAGCGTCACGTTGGAACTGGCTGGAATTCCACGTCAATTTTGCGAGTAAATAGTCTTCGAGTCCTTGGCCGAGGGCAGGAAAGAACAGGCTCGGGTTGTTCAAGTGTTTTTTAGCGGCTCGCAGTTCATTGCGTACCGTCGCTTTTGCCCTGCGTTGCCGAGATTTTTTTGGATTCTTGCGGTCCTCTTCGCGGCGGCGTTTGGCCATAAAAACAAGCCCAAGAAGAGAGGGGCCGAGTGCGAGCCATCCGGTGGATAAAGGGAGGGCGGACTGCCAGCGATCCCGGTCCAATCCACATCCGTTCCAAGCAGTGTCAATGAAGCGAATGTCCTGATTCAAAACCTGGATATCGGTTTTGGAATTATAGCTGAGTCCCGAACCGGCGCTTGCGTCGCCACGTTCAACGCTGATTGTGTTGGATGAGGATGGTAAGGAGGAGTATGCCCTGGTGCGGAGATTAAACCATTGACCTGCTGCCGTGGGAAGGATGTATTCGCCCGGTGCGCGCGGGATGACGACATACCGAAAAGTGCGCGAACCCGATTCTCCCTTAGCGGTTGTTTTGATGCGATCGATGATTTCCGGATCGTAGACTTCAAATTCTCCAGGCCATTGCAATTCCGGTTCTTGGATGAATTTGAGGTGGCCATCTCCGTTGAATATGTATTCGACCGTGAGTGCTTCATTGGTCTTGCACGTCGAGGCATTTTGTTTGACTTGGCATCGAAACCGACTGAACGCTCCAATCATATTGGAGGGAATCGGTTCGGGAAGAGGCTTGACTTGAATCTCAACCGGGTCGGCCTCAGCCGTGACATTTTTTCCATCGAAGAAGGAGGTTCTTTTGTAGCCGACCAGATTGAAGCCTTCGATAGTGAGATCCCCTGTTTGTTGAGGAAATAAGATCACCTTTTTCCCCGTGGCGACGTTGAAGCGACGGCCTTCGATGACTTCTGCTTCACAGCGTGGATCGGGCATGTCTATTTGCTCGCTCCAAAACCCAGTCATTTCAGGAACATTGTATTCCCGAACGTCGAGGTTGTTGGCTCGGTTGTAGATCTTGAAAGAAGCCACGAGGGGTTCACCCACAAATACGTTTCGCTTCGATAGTTCGATGACACACGCTAATTCTCCTATGCCCGTTTGTTTTTTTTGCTTGGTCGAGCGAGGCAATACTTTGATTTTAAATGCATTGCTCTTCAGCTTTTGGGTGCTGCCATCGACGGTATAGCTAGGAACATTGATGTCTTTGTTGGATTGTACCTGATAGGTATATGTGTATTTTATTTCAGAACTGCTGACGCCGTTAACCCACGAGTTGTTCTGCGATGTACTGGGGCCACCCAATAGCTTTAGCCCACTGATTTGAGGTGCAGACGCATTCAGTCGAATGTTCTTCATGGAGAGACTGAGCTGCACGGTTTCCCCATTGCGCACGGGGTTTTTATTGATGGTGACACTGAACGATTCCTGCCCATGGGCCAAGACAATGGCGCATAGAAGGAATGCAATGCTCAAAGCGATGGGGCGTATGGTTAACAGGTTCCGCATGCTTACCAGTCTTTTTCAATTTTCACTTTTTGTCCCTTGCCTTTTGACTTTCGCAATTTGGCTTGGATTTCTTCTTCAGACCGCTCCAGACTCTCCAATATTTTCTCCATGTCTTCTTTGGATATCTGTCCTTCCACCTGCTGCGGCTGGTCCTGCTGGTCCTGCTGGTCCTGCTGGTCTTGCTGGTCCTGCTGGTCTTGCTGGTCCTGTTGGTCC
>CAXDQP010000299.1:0-2905 GCA_963991335.1 uncultured Flavobacteriales bacterium | reverse complement strand
TTTAGAAGGAGTGTGCAGTTTTCAAAACTGTGGCATACCCCTGCCCTACTCCAATGCACAAGGTTACCAAAGCGTATTTTTTACGTGAGCGAACCAGCTGCCTCGACGCCGTCAACAAGAGCCGTGCACCCGTCATTCCGAGAGGATGGCCCAGTGATATCGCACCACCAAGGGGGTTGATTCGAGCATCGTCGTCCTGCAAGCCCCAACTGCGGGTGCATGCCAGCGCCTGGGCTGCAAAAGCTTCGTTCAGTTCAATCAATTCCATGTCATCCATGGATAAGCCCGCTCGATCCAAGGCGAGCATCGAAGCCTTTACGGGGCCGATCCCCATAATACTCGGATCTACGCCCACCACGGCAGTCGAAAGCACTTCTGTCAAAGGTTGCAGCCCGTGGTTTCGCATTCCGGCCTCCGATGCATACAACAACGAACAGGCTCCATCATTCAATCCCGATGAATTGCCTGCGGTGACGCTGCCTCCATTCTTCCTAAAGGCCGGACGCAGTTTACTCAAAGCTTCAACCGTAGTACCAGGTCGAATAAATTCGTCTTCATCGAAGATCAAATCATCCTGCTTTCGCCTTGGGATTGCAACTGGAACTATCTCCTCTTGCCTCCTTTCCTTCGCGTCTGTTGCCTTTTGGTGCGACCAGTACGCAAAAGCATCTTGGTCTTCTCGGGAAATACCGTGAAGGTCGACCAAGTTCTCAGCTGTCTGCCCCATGCCTTCGGCTCCGTACTGAGCTTCCATTTTTGGATTCACAAAGCGCCATCCGAAACTGGAATCAAACAACTTGCTGTCTCTGCCAAATGGCTTTGACGCTTTTGAAAGCACCCACGGTCCTCGCGTCATGTGTTCGACGCCCCCGACGATTGCGACATCACCATCTCCAGCGTGCAGCATACGAGCCGCATGCGCACCTGCAGCCATTCCAGAAGCGCAAAGTCGATTGATAGTCTCGCCTGGAACAGACGTAGGAAGACCGGCCAGGAGCGACGCCATTCGCGCCACGTTACGGTTGTCCTCACCGGCTTGATTGGCACAACCCATCAGTACATCCGAAATGGCCGATGGATCAAGTCCTGACTGCCGTTCCATCAATTTAATTATGGGCAATGCCGCCAAATCATCGGTGCGGATGGGAGCAAGCGTCCCGCCAAAATTTCCAATGGGAGTTCTTACTCCGTCTACGATATATGCATTCATGAGATTTCAACCATGTGATGGTCAAAGATAGAAGGAAGTCATCCGAAGCGGGCACAGAGGATGTGCTTACTTTGTTTCAAGCGTATAGCGGTACTATCTGTATTCTCCCCATACCGGGGTGGCATTGCCCAATTCAATCAAAGCATGTGCGCCGCTTTTGAATCCGAAGGCCACGATGTCGTTAAGGTGAATTTCAGCCGGCAGTATCCGCAGTTGCTGTTTCCAGGAAAGAGTCAATTTGAAGGAAATGGAAAAGCCATGAAGAATGCCCTGTTAGATTCCATCAATCCGCTTTCATGGAATCGGACGGCACGGTTCATTTCAAATTCAAAACCACATCTCTTAGTTGTTCCATTCTGGCAGCCCTTGTTGCTGCCTGCCCTGACGGCGGTCATTAAAAGCACAAAGGCCCAAGTCCCTGGAATACGCGTCATAGGGCTATTGCACAACGCAACGTCTCATGAATCTCAGTTTTTTGCAGCTTATCTCATCAAAAAATACTTACGGCACCTGGATAGCGCATGGACATTGAGCGCCGCGGTAGCTGCTCATCCTTTGGTAGCCGACAATTTAAAGAGCGTTCAAAAGTTGTTCCATCCCGTTTACACGCATTTTCCAGCATTGCACGACAAAGCGGTAGCACGGCAAAAGTTGCACTTACCTGCCGCCGGAACAGCGCATGTGCTCTTGTTCTTCGGCTTGGTCCGGGGCTACAAAGGTTTGGATGTGCTCATGCAAGCCATGCCCATGCTGCAAGAGATGGATAAGCCAGTGCATCTTCTGATCGCAGGTGAATGTTATGAAGATTGGTCAAAATATGAGCGACTCATTGTTGAGGCGAAAATCCAAGATGCAACTCACGTTCACAGCGGCTTCATCGAAAATGCCGATGTGCCGATGTTTTTTGGTGCCGCTGACCTGGTCTGCTTGCCTTATCGCTCAGCCTCTCAAAGCGGTGTTACTGCAATTGCTATTCAATACGGAATACCTGTCGTCGCAAGTGCCGTTGGAGGATTAACCGAGTACTTTGAAGGCAATTCATTGGGCACCTTATGCAAACCTAACGACCCCCATGCATTGGCCAAAGCGGTGCGCAATCAATTGGCGCAACCTTGCCTAGCTGAGAAAGAGATTGAATCGGTTCAACAACGATTTTCATGGCAGTCCTTCGCTCGCGAAGCACTGAAGAATGAAGCGCCGAGCGTCAAAAAGGACTCGTCAAAAGCGGGTTGAAAACGAATGTCTGAACGAGCACGACCTCTCCTTTAAAGCGCGCATACATTCGAGCACCGTCCCAAGGGTTGAGCTTTCCTTCATTGTCATACGTATCCATCGTCGGCAACTTCCAAAGCAGTTCAACCTTCGACACCTCCGTTGAGTCAGCGTTCCATGCTGACAAGGTAAAAGCAGGTGGCACTGACAGAATGCTATCCAAAGCCGCGCTGCTGAGATGGTTGTTATACGTCTCCAAGTGTACTTTTCGAAATTGGTTGAAGTGATTTTGCACCGCCAACGTATCGATGACTGCATTGGGTTTCAACGCATCACCATGCCATGAAAGTGTGCCCCGGGAATCCACTTGCAGGGTGTAATCCAGATTGGTTTCATGCTGTTGTACCCGCACACCACCAAGTGATCTTCCTGGAAAGTCGAAAACCCCTGTGACGCCGCTGATCTGCCGTCTGAACCAAAGGG
>CAXDQP010000298.1:0-2930 GCA_963991335.1 uncultured Flavobacteriales bacterium | reverse complement strand
AAAACCACCATGACAGAGATGTACCGTGCTTTCGCAAAGCGCAAGGCTTCCGGAATGCAAGACCTTATTTTGGACTTGCAAGGAAACGGAGGCGGAATGCTGCGGACGGCCATACAAATGGCGGATGAATTCCTCTCCGGAGACAAACTCCTCGTCTACACCGAAGGACGTTCATTTCCACGCGAAAACACACAAGCTCGCATTCCTGGTCGCTTCGAACAAGGCCGATTGGTGGTGCTTATCGATCAAGGATCGGCCTCTGCCTCCGAAATCGTATCAGGAGCCGTTCAAGATTGGGACCGCGGTCTAATCGTCGGCCGAAGAAGTTTTGGAAAAGGCCTGGTGCAGCGTCCCGTTCGACTCACTGATGACAGTGCTGTGCGGCTGACAGTGCAAAAATACTACACCCCCGCCGGTCGCTGCATTCAGAAATCTTATGAGGACGGTGTTGATGCATATCGAAAAGAAAAATACGAACGGTTTGAATCGGGCGAATTGATGAGCATGGATAGCTTGGAACTTCCCGATAGTTTGAAATATGCCACGCGCATTACAGGACGAACGGTTTATGGTGGCGGAGGTATCCTTCCGGATGTGTTTGTCCCTCTCGACACCACAGATAACTCGCCGTACTTCTCGAGCATCTTGCGGAAGGGCCTCGACAGTCGATTTGCCTTGACATTTGTGGATTCCATTCGATCCGAATTGGAGTCGCGATACCCCTCTGAAGACGATTTTATCGCCGCCTTCGAAGTGAATGAGGAGATGGCTTCTGACTTTCAATCCTTCGTCGCAAATGAAGGCATCGAATGGAATGAAGAAGAGTGGGAAAGGTCGGGCGATGCTATCAAGTTGCGCTTGAAGGCTATGATCGGGCGAAATCTTTTGGAGCAAAGCACTTTTTACCGGGTCATATCGGGATTGAACGAAACACTGCAAAAAGCGGTTATGATTTTGGAGGATGGCACTTTTGAACGTTCAAAGCTTGCCCACGAAACTTTTTGAATTGTAATTTTACAGCATAAACTAGCACATACATGAATTTCAAAACACTCCTGACCTGCGGTCTAGCTTTATTCGCTTTCGGATGCGCAGAGAACCAAGGTGAAGACCAAGCCATTTCTCGTCCAGCCACCAATGAAGCTGACTCGCGCGACATTCCAGTGAATACCAGCCCGGGCCAAACCAGCAATTTTGATCCGGCAAAGCAGCAAGCTGCGGCACCTGCGGGCCCAACTACCACCATTACTTTTGCTTCGTATGAGCATGATTTCGGGACGTTGGAAGCCGGTGAATCCGTGACACACATGTTTGAATTCACCAACACAGGAACCGAGCCACTGCTCTTGGATAAGTGCAAAGGATCTTGCGGTTGTACCGTGCCAAAATGTCCGAAAGAGCCTATCGCTCCTGGCGAAAAGGGACAAATTGAAGTGAAATTCAATTCCAAGGGAAAGAAGAATCAGCAAAACAAGAAGGTGACCATTAATGCGAATACAGATCCGGGACAGACATTCTTGACCATCAGTGCCTTTGTCAATCCTCCCATTGAAGGATAAATAACATTCATGATTGCCAACGGCCTCATGCATTCGAAGGTCCTGCACTGCAGGACCTTTTTTTTCGTCACAGTTGCGCTGCTTTCGATGCTTTGCTCCCCTGCCCGTGGAAGCGCACAAGCGAATGCCGGACCAGCTGCGGGCGAAGCATTGCACTATGCCGTTACCTACGAATGGGGGCCCATTTATTTGGAAGTTGGTGAAGTCATATTCTCGGCATTGCAAGACTCCATCCCGGGTGCCACAGAGGATTGGAACTTTCAAGGATGGGGAACTTCGATGCCCAACTGGGATTGGTTCTATCCGGTGAACAGCATGTATGCAAGCACCACAGACGCCGCTTTCATGCCCAAAACATTTAGCAGGATTGGCCGGGAAGGAAGGCATCGATACCATCGCGTGTATGCGGCGACGGAATCCGGCTGCGTTGGGCTGCGTTGCTTGGACGATGAATTAGAAGACGCGTCAATCTGTCCTTCTGATGACAGTGAGGCATTTAGGGATGTACTCAGTGCAATCCATTGGTGCCGGCAGCTGCCTTGGTCGACGTATCGTCCCGGTGATTTGATCGCCATGAACCTATTACTGGATGGCGCAGTGCATGCCACTACCTTGGAGTTTGCGGGTGAAGTTCAGTACCTGGCATCAAACTGGCCTGACTCCGTCGCATGTTGGGAATTTCATCCGACCCTCATCGACGGCACTGTTTTCAAGCCAGGAGATGAAATGAAGGTCTTGATGACGGCGGATGAAAGACGGTTGCCCGTTTTCATTGAAACGGAACTGATCATCGGCGCGGCCAAAATATATTTAACCGACCACCAAATCCATGAAAAATCAACCTTCATGGCGCTTCGGGACTCTTGCGCCCGAGTGACCCGCAATTTGGATTGACGCAGCGGCGGCTGTTCTTAACGCCCTTTTAACGCTGCGTAGCCTCCGACATTGAAAACAGATTCGAAGCCCGCATCCCGCAAATATTTCGCTGCCGCTCCACTGCGACCGCCGGATCGGCAATAGCAATACACCGGCTCCTTCTTGTCCCATGCTGCGACCGCATTCGGGACTTCGCCATTCATCCAGTCGGCTTGAATGGCCCCTTCGACAATTCCTTCTGCACATTCCTCTGCCGAGCGGCAATCCAAGATCTTTCCTCCATTTTGTTCCCGTGCTGCACTGAATTCTGCAGGTGTCAAATCCACTTTTGGTCCAAAAAACATGATTTCCTTTTTCTCGAAGCTACAAAAATACCGACGGCTCGCTCCATCTAAAACCTGGGTCAGGACAAATGGACTGTGCCATTCCCTCGATTCTCTGCGTAATTTGCGCCCATGAATTCGCCCAGGAAACCCATTGGATTTGCTCCACCAC